>NZ_JBHFKV010000003.1:0-241045 GCF_042879355.1 Photorhabdus sp. RM71S
ACATGGGTCATCACGTTACCGACATCGGAAATAAGCAGGCCGACTGTCGTCCCCTTTCCTACTTTGGTCAGAATATTGCCTTTACCAAGCAAAACAGCCGCCGTCGTTGAGTTGCCCACGTGGGTAATAACGTTTGCTTTCGCCGCCGCAACCACCCCCATAAAATCATCACCCACTTTGGTAACGATATTCGCCTCACCCAGTGCCAAGACACCCGTTAAACCATCCCCCACATGGGTCATCATATTGGCTTTACCAAACATGGCCGCCAGCGTTGTGCCATTACCGACTTTGGTCATCACGTTCAGTTCGCCGGCAAACAAACCGATACTGGCGCCATCACCCACATGCGAATAGATATTGGCTTTCCCTATCATTAAAGCGGCGGTCAGGTCATTACCGACTTTGGTCAGCACATTGGCCCCGCCAATCAGGGCTGCAAAGGTATTGCCATCCCCGATATGGGTAAAGATATTGGCTTTGCCAATCACCGCCGCCAGGGTCATGCCATTACCCACTTTCGTGGCGATATTGCCCTTTGCCAGCATCAGCGCAACACTGGTGCCATCCCCGATATGAGTGAACACATTGCCTGCGGCTACCATCAAGGCCAGCGCATTACCGTCACCCACTTTGGTAAAGACGTTCACTGCGCCGCCCATTAATGCCCATGCATCTCCTTTGCCGACATGGGTAAACAGGTTGCCCGCGCCAATCATGGCCGCAATTGATGTCCCCTCCCCAACTTTGGTGAAGATGTTCCCTGCCGCAGCCATCACGCCCAGTGTCAAACCGTCACCAACATGAGTCAACACGTTGCCAACGCCAAACAGGATGCCGGTCGTGTCACCCTTTCCGACTTTGGTCAAGATATTCGCGCCACCCAGCATCACGCCCGTGGTATTGCCGTCACCGATATGCGTAAGGACGTTCGCACCACCGCCCATGACCGCCAGCGCATTGCCTTTCCCTTTCTTGGTCAAGATGTTGGCGCCGCCCAACGCAATGGCGGTGGTGTTGGCGGTTTCAGTCTCATCACTGAGATGGGTGATAATATTGGCACCACCGAACATACCGGTAACCAGATCTCCCGCACCGAGCTTAGTTAGTACGTTAGCGCCACCTAAAAGTACAGAAGAGATATCCCCTGCTCCGGCCTGAGTGATGACGTTAAAACCGCCCGCTCCGGACCAGTTCCCATTGCCATTACCTATTTGGGTATGAGTGTTGTACCCGCCCAACATCAACACCCGGCTGTTACCGTTGCCTTTGTGGATCGAGATATTGCCATAAGCCAGAAGATGTGCCAGATATCGCCCATCCCCGACCCGCACAAGAACATTTACCGCACCACCAGCGTAAACATCCATTTTTCCGCTCTGGCCTTGGTGAACCAGAACATTGGCTAAACCCGCACCATGAAATGTCAGGTCGCCCTTTTCACCACTTTTCACAATGACGTTGGCTGCACCCGCACCATCAAAATTCGTATCACCGAATTTTGAACCATGCAAAATGACGTTTGCCACCCCTGCGCCTTTAAAATTAACATTTCCCCGAGTAACATTAGATTTAATAATGTTTCCACCACCCGCACCGTTAAAATTCACGTAACCACTGCTTGTGGATGACTCAACAAGGTCTTGCTGACTATATTCTTCGCTATGTACTAATCGATGAGAAGCATGGTGCACTGTATTGGCACTATATTGAAGCTGGCTTAACGTGTAGCCGGCACCAATGGAGGTATATCCATTATCATAGGAAAACTCTTCATTGGCTAAATTACCCGTATGATCGCCTGTTTTGTACCATGCTGTTGCTTTGTATTTCAGTTGTCCTGTATCAGGATCATTGGTCAACTGAACTTCAACCACTTTGGTATATGGCTCCATCACTTTAGCATACACATAAGTATTGGATCGACGGTTTGACTTGACTGCGGAAACATCAATTTTGCTACCATCAGAGGAGATCGCATACCCTCCCATTTTGGCATCACCTAGCGAGATATCCTCTGCTTTAACCACCATGCCACCCGCATAGGTTACCCACTGATCTATCAACAGGTTGTCCTCAATAGCACGAATCGCGACGGGTTGATGATGCTCAAAAACCAAACTGGAGAGGCGGTAAGCGCCATTAGCATTTACCGCAACAAATCCATTGCCTGACGAAATGTCTTTCGCAGCAAGATTTTCAAGGTGATTGCCCGCTTTATACCAAGAAGTGGCATGATAACTGAGTCTACCCGTGGTGGGATTATTTTGAAGCTGGACTTTGCTGATTTTAGTGTACATTTCATCAGCAAATGCAAAAAGATAGGTATCCGGTTCGATAGTTGATTTAATACCTATGACCTGTTGAGACTCCTGGATCCAGCTTCCTCCCATCGTTGCCGTCGTCAATACGATTTCTTCGGCTTTAGCAAATTCCAGTGTCTTACCATAGAAATTGCTATTCATGCCTATTCTGGTGATTTCATTGTAAGCACCAGCACCGGAGAAATTAATATTGCCATGCGCGACATCAGAATAGAGTTTGTTATAACCACCCGCACCTTCAAAAGTAATATCACCACGCGTCTGTTCATACCCATCTTTATTTTGGCGTACACGCTCAATTCGATTCGATACCCCCGCACCTCGTAAGATAATATTACCTTCTTTACCTTTACGTATGATGTGATTATCAGCACCTGCTCCATTGAATGTAACGTTACCGCTTTCTACTCGTGAATTGATACTATTTGCAGCGCCTGCGCCATTAAAAGTGACATTTCCCTGTGAATCTTGATAACGGTTAAACCAAGTATGGTCAATGTCATTGTATGCCCCTGCACCGGCAAAATCTAAATTTCCCCGGTTAGTTTCATGCCATAACTTATTGTATCCACCGGCCCCTTTAAAATTTGTATCACCAGACAAACCTTTACGAACCAGTTTATTATAGCCGGCAGCACCTGAATAATTTAAATTTCCCGTTTCACCTGTGTGATTAATAAAAGCCACACCGGCTGCACCCGCAAACGACAGACCACCATCTCCCGTTTTACTAATGCCGGTGTAACCTGAAGCTCCTTTTACCGAAAGGTCGCCATCTGTATGGTATACATCGACTTTAAATGAACCAACAGTAACATCATCATTTCCGCCATAAGCATAAACTTCACCCCCAACACCAATAGCAGTAATACTATTACCATCATTATCGTCGTAGTATTTTCCAGTAAAGAAATACTCTGTACTTCTATTTGATGATTTCCCCATCAAAAATCCCTTTAAGTCATACAAAAATTAAATAAAAATTAAACAAAAAACCACTGCACCTGACGAATACAATGGTTGTTTTGGACATCAAGTTTCCCGCGGACAGTACAAGCTTTCTGACCTTTCCACGGCAAAAAGACACGGCGACGCAAATCCCTGGCAACTTCACGCCCGTGACCAAAAGGAGCAATCATTTCGGGAAAAAATATATGTGGGCCTGAACGCCAATCCGTGTGGGTAAGCTCTCTTTCTCCCGAAAGAATCTCATCTCGATTCTGCTCAGATAAAAAAGCCCAATTACAAAAGGCAATTGGGCGCCCGTGTTCATCTTCGTAATAGCAAAACTGATTCAGCTCAAATGCAGGCAAGATACGCTGTTGCCACTCGGACACTAGGTATCTCCGATGCAGAGGAGAATGCTGACTCAGCAGCATTACTCCTCCAATCATTGCTTGAATTTCTGCGTTATTCAGTTTCACTGGTTGATGTATAATCGCCATCCGCTAATCAACCATGAGATCTTATTTTGTATTTTTAGATAGGCGTTTTTTAGCGTTAGCAGGCTCTTCCGCTATAGATTCCGATACAATTTGCTCTTCAGCTATTTGTGGCGTAGGTAAAAATCCGGCTGCAACCAATTTGTCAAATTCAGCCGCCATTCGTGGATCTTCCAACATATTTTTAACCATCGAAACCATATACATAAATCCCGATGCTGGCATATGAATCACTTGTTTTAATTCAAGTTCATTATCATTTTCTGCCATTATCCCATTCGCCATACGATTAGGTTCTTGACCAACGAAATAAAGAGAAAAAACACCTTTGTTATAATTAACGCTAGAGATAGTTTGTACGAATTTTTCAGACATATTTTTATTCACCAAAAATAAACAATTTGTTAATGAGAATATACAATGTTTACAACAAAGAAAATTTGTATATCTATAAATACATTGAGAGTAAATGAATCAATAAAATAATATAGAGCAAAAACTCAAAATCAATAATTTATATACAAAAAGTCATTTTACCCCCCATATATAGTCCCATTTACCCACACTGGTACTGGCAATAAATATAAGATAATAAGCAATTACTTAAATGCCACACAAAATTAATATAACAATTTATTTTAATTAGTATTTTTTGTGAATTTTAAAGATGTTTTTCATGAATAAAATTGAGAAATTAACCATAGCATCATTAAGATTAATATTGATGATATGTAATGGAAAAGAAAGCATTACTGATATTGATAACTTAAAAAAATCTGATTGTTACCATGCCTATATCAAGAATATAGAGAAAAAATTTAACTTATCTCTTTCAAATAAAAATTCCGTAAGCAAAAATCACCATAACATACCTTTACCCGCAATTTTGTTTGATAATAATGGCCTACCTTTTGTTTTAGCCAAATCGAATAAAGAGAGTTCACTAATACAGAGGGTTGATAAAGAAACTCCTGAAATATGGTCTGAAGAAAGACTAATAAAAGAGTGGAATGGGAAATGGATTAAAATTAAACAGAAACAAGCCAAATTTAACATCAGTTGGTTTATTCCAGAATTCCTGACACAAAAGAAAAATCTGGGGGAAATACTGCTATTTTCCTTTGTGTTACAGATTCTTGCGTTAATTTCACCTTTAGTTATTCAGGTGGTTATGGATAAGGTCTTAATCCATCAAGCGTTATCGACACTTGATGTATTAGTCTTTGGCTTAATTATTGCCGGCATCATTGAGGTGATTTTACGTGGATTACGCGAATACCAATACGCTCACACCGCCAACCGCATTGATATCAAACTGGGATTAAAATTAGTCCAGCATCTGTTCGGGCTGCCTTTACTCTTTTTTAAATCCCGTCAGGTAGGGGCAATTGTCACACGTGTGCGTGAACTGAATACCGTCAGAGAATTTCTAACTGGTTCAATGTTCACCTTATCTGTCGATCTGCTATTTATGTTTATTTTCATCTATGTGATGGCGCTGTTATCCAGCACACTGACCTGGATTTTTCTCTCTACCCTCCCTTTTTATGCCATTTTGGCATGGTGGCTAACTCCTCGCATGGAAAAAGCGGTTGAACAACAATTCACCCATGCAGCAATAAATACCTCTTTTCTGACTGAAACGGTTTCTGGTGCTGAAACACTGAAAAGTCTGGCGGTAGAGCCTAAATTCGTTCGCCGTTGGGATAGCCAGACTGAGAAGATGGTCGATACTAGTTATGCAGTACAGCAACTGGGTAATCGTTCAAACCATATTGTTATGCTACTGCAAAAAGTTACCATTGTGGCAATTCTCTGGTTAGGCGCATCAGAGGTTTTATCACTGCAAATGACCATCGGTCAGTTGATCGCCTTCAATATGATGGTAAATCACACTTCCCAACCATTAGCCAGATTAGTGGAACTATGGGGACAATTTATCAGAACGCGGGTGGCCGTCGATAAGTTAGGAGATATGTTAAACCTGCCAACCGAGCAACAATCCGGCCAGCAGCAAATCACACTGCAAGGAGCAGTCTCATTTAACCATGTTGTTTTTCGCTATCAACCCGATATTCCACCAACGATTAAAGGATTGACTCTCGATATCAGAGCCGGAGAAACCATTGGTATTATCGGTGCCTCTGGTTCCGGAAAAAGTACATTGGCTCGTTTATTACTCCGCCTTTATACCCCAGAAATAGGCGCAATTACCTTAGATGGAATCCCATTACAAAATATAAATATTGAAACACTCAGACAGCAAGTCGGTGTGGTTCTACAAGAAAATTTCTTATTTAACAAAACGGTATATGAAAATATTGCCCAGTCAAAACCTGACGCCAACCTGGAAGCCGTGATTAAAGCCGCTAAGCTGGCAGGTGCTCATGAATTTATTCTCAAGCTGCCGATGGGATATGACACAACTATCGCAGAAGGCGGACAATCTTTATCCGGCGGTCAACGTCAGCGGCTGGCGATTGCCCGAACTCTCCTGACTAACCCCAAAATTCTCATTCTTGATGAAGCAACCAGTGCGCTTGATGATGAATCACAATCACTCATTCAATCCAATATGGCAGAAATTGCCCAAGGCAGAACGGTTATCACAATCGCACACCGCCTTTCAACTGTACGTCATTGTGATCGCATCATTGTTCTTAAACAGGGGGAAATTCTCGAACAAGGCTCTCATGAACAGCTACTTAACCACGGTAGACAATACCGGAAGCTCTGGCAGTTACAACAAGAATTAAAACAGGAGATGCCTTGTCATGATTAAAGCTTTTAAGAATAAAATTAAAACCTGGTTGCGCCCTTGCCCGCGACATTATGACTTTTTACCGACACATTTAGCGTTGTCACAACGACCACCGTCGCCTTTTGCCCGCTACACTGCAATAACGCTCAGTATCGGTATTATCATAGCCTTACTCTGGGCCTATCTGGGTAAGTTGGATGTTCAGGCAACCGCAACCGGTCGCCTGATTGTCTCTGGCCGTTCTCAGATAATTCAGGCATACGAACAGAGCCGAGTGACCGCTATCCATGTTCAGAATGGGCAGCGGGTAAAGAAAGACGCCCCACTTCTGACACTCAATACACTCGGTGTTAACCAGGATATCACCCGGTTATTAAAGCAGATCGAATATCAAGCCCACGAAAAAATTCGTTATCAGGCTTTGACAGAAGAGCAGGAACCGACAGAACAGGAACTGTTTCAGGCTTTGCCGGCATCTCAACAAACACAAGTTGCTGACAACTATTCCCGGGAAAAAAGAGAATACGAAGCTGTTGTAACAAATCTGAAAGCAGAGATGAACGTCAATCTCTCTTCTCAACAATCACGAAAAAGCGATATCAATGCGCTCACTAAGCTCCGGCAAAATATCAGCCAGCGTTTAAAAGCACGTCAAACCTTAAGTCAAAAACAAGTGATCAGTAAAGTTGAATATCTTGAACAGGAAAAAGAGTTTCTGGAAACAGAACGCCTGATTGCCCAACAAAATGCGGAGCTTCATGTTCTGCAATCGCAATATATTAGCCTGGAAGAACGCTTAAACAGCCTGAAAACACAAAAAGAACGCGAATGGTTTGATAAAAGAAAACAGGCCGAAGTTCAATTGGTCGTTTTAGAGCAAGAGCTGGCAAAAGCTCAGATACGGGAACAACTTGAAGTCATTCGCTCCCCCGTCACAGGAACAGTTCAACAACTCAGCGTCCATACATTAGGCGCGGTACTGCAACCGGCACAAAACTTAATGGTGATCGTCCCTGATGACAACGTGCAGTTGGCGGAAGTGCAAATTTTAAACAAAGACGCCGGATTTGTTTATCCAGGCCAACTAGTCACCGTTAAGGTAGATGCTTTCCCTTATACACGTTATGGCACGATTGACGGCGAACTGCTGAGTATATCCAGAGATTCAACCACCGATGAACGGTTAGGATTGGTCTTTCCCGCTCAAGTGAGCCTTAAAAGTAATAGCATTGCCATAGACGATACCCAGGTTGAAATTACCCCAGGTATGTCAATCGTCGCTGAAATCAAAACCGACCAACGCCGCGTTATCGATTATCTCTTGAGTCCTATCAGAGAGTATCAATCTGAAGCATTAAGGGAGAAATAATCGTGAACCTATTACCTTCTTCTGCCACTGATTCCAGTAACTACACTCATAATCAGGCGCTAAATTGTATCGTCTATGTGGGGAAACAATTTCATAAGTCAGCTACTGTTGATCAACTTCAGCACAGACTGGGTTTTGATTCTTTATATCTGAATGAGTTACAACTACGCGAAGCCGCAGACGCTATTGGGCTACACAGTAAAATTGAGCAATTAACTGTCAATACTGGGCCAACATTACCCTTACCGGCCTTGATTGAACTGGAACAGCAATGGTGGGTACTGATTGAAGTCAGTAACACCCATATTATTGTTCTCGATCCGGCTACTGAACAAACGAGGTCACTCTCTTTATTTGCTGATAATAAAGAAAATACCTATAAGATCCTGCTAATCGCCGATCAGGAATTAACTAAAAAACATGTCAAATTCGGCCTGAACTGGTTTTATCCCTCCATTTTCCGGCAGAAAAGTCAGATAAGAGATCTGTTTTTGTTTGCCATAGTTCTCCAGTTATTTGCACTGGTCAGTCCGATCTTGTTTGAAAACATCATCGATAAGGTATTAGTAGGACGAAGTTTATCTAGCCTGCATGTATTAGGTATGGCTATGCTCGCTATCGCCCTTGCCGAACCCTTGTATAGCTTTATGCGCAACACCGTGTTTGGGCACATGGCAAGCCAGATAAATTCTGAGCTCTCCGGGCGACTGTATCGTCATCTGGCAGGATTGCCGCTGCAATATTTTAAGCAACGGCAAACAGGGCAGATCATTGCCAGAGTCAGAGAGATGTCTCAAATCCGCCAGTTTCTGACAGGTTCTACCCTGATGCTGTTGCTGGATTTAATTTTCGTCATCATGTTTATTGGCATCATGTTTTATTACGCCTGGATACTAACCTGGATTGTTATTGGCTCACTTTTTGTTTACTTCGTATTCTGGGTAGTCGCCGGGCCGGTTATTCGCCGCAAAGTAGAAGCAGAATATGAAACCGATGCAAATGCAACAAGCTTTCTGACTGAAGCCGTCACTGGGATTGAAACCATCAAAACCACCGCGACTGAAAACCGTTTCTTGCATCAGTGGCAACGTATTCTCAGCCAGCAGTTGACTAAAAGCTTCGCGGCACAGAAAAGCGGTTTAATCGCAGGACAGGGAATCGATTTTGTCCAGAAATTTACCGCCGCGATCCTCCTATGGTGGGGGGTGACAGAAGTCTTACGCGGTGAACTGACTCCGGGGCAACTTATTGCCTTCAATATGCTGGCCGGACACGTCACGCAACCGATCCTCCGGCTCGCACAGGTTTGGCAAGATTTTCAGCATACGTTAATCGCCTTGAAACGTGTGGGGGATATTCTTGATGAGCCAATGGAAAACAGTAAACAGGGATTGGCTTCTGTACCTGAGCTGGAAGGCCAAATTGAATTCAAAAATATTCGCTTCCGCTACCATGACGACACACCAGAAGTTCTGGCGAACCTGTCGTTATTGATAAAATCGGGTCAATTTATTGGTATAACTGGACCGTCCGGTTCAGGTAAAAGTACTCTCACCCGTTTGCTACAAAGGTTGTACGTACCTCAACATGGACAAGTTTTGATTGATGGCATGGATTTGGCTATTGCTGATCCCGTCTCTTTACGCCGTAATATGAGTGTTGTGCTCCAGGAAAGTATCCTGTTTTCTGGCAGTATCACCGATAACATTCGGCTGTGTAAGCCCAACGCAACAGATGCAGAAGTCTATCGTGCCGCTGAGTTAGCCGGGGCCATTGAATTTATTCAATCCTTTCCCCACGGTTTTACGCATCCAGTTGGGGAAAAAGGAGTAAATCTTTCAGGTGGTCAAAGACAGAGAATCGCATTAGCAAGAGCGCTCCTGGTCAACCCAACTATTCTGATCCTTGATGAAGCCACCTCAGCATTGGACTATGAATCCGAAGCGGCAATCATGGCAAATATGGACGAAATATGCCGTAACAGAACAGTGATCAGTATTGCTCATAGGCTCAATACAATTCGCCACGCGGATAAAATCTGTGTGTTAGATCAGGGGCAAATTATCGAATTTGACTCGCATGACCAATTGCTCCAGCAAGATGGCTTATACGCGCATCTGTGGCATCAACAAGTTGGCGAAAATTAAATGACAATTCAGCCAACTCTTAACAAAGACGGAATAAGTTTTGGCTGAAATTATTTTTTATTTTACTTGTTTGTTCAAAAAAAATAATTCAATGTAATTAACTTATTTAAATTGTTACAATAAGTTATTAAGATGTTAGACAATGAAATATCTTGATACATCTTAATTTTTAAGTTGGAGAATTCTTATGGACAGGAATCCAGTTTCTTTAAGCGTGTTAGTATTTTCAGGAGGATCTCTGACTTCTATTACTGGCCCAATAGAAATTTTAACCACTGCTGCTCGTTTAGCCGGAGCGCCGGAGCCAGAAATCAATATTGTCACACAGGATAATCAGGATGCTGTCGGGATGGGGGGTATTCGGCTAAAACCCAATAAACTCATAGGAGAAATAAAACAAACAGATATTGTCCTGGTGGGTTCAATTGGGGCCCCTTATTACGATTTCGATTTTTGTACTCAAGAAACCTTAGATTGGCTCCAAATGATGGAAGAAAAAAATGTTCCTATCGTCTCCGTTTGTACAGGTTCTTTTGTACTGGCTAAAGCTAATTTACTCAATAACCGCAAAGCCACCACACACTGGCTATTTACCAAATTATTCAAGGACATGTTTCCGCAAGTACAATTACATTCAGAAATAAAAGTCACCAGCGATAACAATATTTTTTGTACTTCTGGCACCTATGAATACAACGATGTCATGATGCATATTATTGAACAGATATATGGTCAAAATACTAGGGAAACCTGTAGTCAGCTCATATTTGGTAATATGGAAGGTCTCCCCTCTCATACTCTCGCAAGTTTTGTACCCTATCGCCAACATTCAGATACATTAATCCACAAACTACAAGACTGGATGCATTCTGCCCCATCAGACAGATTATCAGTTGGCAATTTGGCCGATAAAATTCATCTGTGTGAAAGACAGATGAAGCGGCGCTTTAAGACTGCAACCGGCCAGACACCTATTCAATATATCCAACAGATTCGACTATCTCTGGCGAAATGCCGGTTAGAAAAATCGAATAAGACCATAGAAGAAATCAGCCATGAAGTTGGCTATGAAGATACTCGCTATTTCAGAGAGTTATTCAAGAAACTTAATGGGTTAACACCAATAGAGTACCGTAGAAAATACCAACACCGCTAAAACGGAAACTCAACCACAATCCTTTACAGATAAGCAATGACGCCGCTTTTATCTTTGTCAGGCAGTAGCGATACACTAGAAGCTGGGGTATCATGGCGTGCTATATTTTATGGTATACGCCCTTTACTAATTGAATTTATGGCAAAAGAACAAATGGATCGCACCACTCTGGATTTGTTCGCAAATGAACGCAGACCGGGGCGCCCAAAAACCAACCCACTTTCCAGGGATGAACAACTCAGAGTCAACAAGCGTAACCAACTTCGCCGTGATAAGGTGCGCGGTCTGCGTCGTGTGGAGCTGAAAATAAATGCTGATGCAGTAGATGCGCTTAACTTTCTTGCACAGCAACGCAACATCAGCCGCAGTGAACTCATCGAGCAAATTTTGCTGGCCCAGTTAGCAGAAAGTAACATCACGACTTGATAGCATTGAAGGCACGAAATCACACAAATTTGACAGAATTGTCCTGACTGTTTAGTCAGAATAGGATTTTGTTTTTTTATTAATACAATCAGAGCCTTTTCTACTGATTTTTAACATTTTATACGTATATCTCATACAGAAATACACAAATAAAACAAGAGGTTATATTATCCTATGGCAATTATAGGTATATTTTTTGGCAGCGATACCGGCAACACAGAAAATATTGCCAAAAAGATCCAAAAAATTCTGGGTTCCGACATTGCAGAAGTTCATGATATTGCCAAGAGCAGCAAAGAAGATATCGAACAGTTCGATATTCTGCTGCTCGGCATCCCTACCTGGTACTACGGTGAAGCACAGTGTGACTGGGATGATTTCTTTCCTACTCTGGAAGAGATCGATTTTGAAGGGAAGTTGGTCGCCCTTTTTGGTTGTGGTGATCAAGAAGATTACGCGGAATATTTCTGCGATGCTATGGGAACTATCCGTGACATTATTGAACCCCGCGGCGCCATTATTGTTGGTCATTGGTCAACCGAGGGCTATCACTTCGAAGAATCAAAAGGTCTGGCTGATGATAGCCATTTTATTGGGCTTGCTATTGATGAAGACCGCCAACCAGAATTAACAGAAGAGCGTGTTAATGCCTGGACTAAACAGATCTACGAAGAGCTGAGTTTGTCAGAAATTCTTGCAGGATAGCGGCCTATCCCAGTAAGCGTAATTGGTGCAGGCCATTTCTTATCAATAGTGAACCCACGGTAGGTGAGAAGTGACTCGCTTCACTCGCACCTGTGGGATCGCATTCAAAGGCTATTACTTTTGTCAGAACACTGCTTAAATCCGCTTTTCACTACGAAGAATGGCAAAAAACAGCCTAAGTATGATAAATAGTAAGGTTATTCCTGCGTTTTATAAACGATTATTCTGGCAAAATGTATAATGAAAGTTAAGGTTAACGTGGTTTTCATTTTCATTAGCCATGCCTATAATCATAATCTGATAACTAACTGGTACTTTTTGAAGTATCACTAAGTTCACTTTACTGAGTAACAGGACTGAATCCGCATGACCGACAACAATAAGGCATTAAAAGATGCTGGACTTAAAGTTACACTTCCTCGTCTGAAAATATTGGAAGTGTTACAGGAGCCTGAATACCACCATGTCAGTGCGGAAGATCTCTACAAAAAACTGATTGATAACGGTGAAGAGATTGGACTTGCTACTGTCTACCGCGTGTTGAATCAGTTTGATGATGCCGGTATTGTCACCCGTCATAACTTTGAGGGTGGCAAATCGGTTTTTGAACTCACTCAACAACAACACCACGACCATTTAATCTGCCTGGACTGTGGTAAAGTCATTGAATTCAGTGACAAATATATCGAAAGACGCCAGAAGAACATTGCTGAGCGTTATGGGATTAAGCTTTCAAACCACAGTCTTTATTTATATGGTCACTGCTCTGCCGGTAATTGCCGCGAAGATAGTAGTGCACATGACGAGAAATAATTCACGCCTGAACCGCTAATTTTTTATCTACCTAGAGAGGGGAACCCATCAGGGTTCCCCTCTTACTACAACATTATCATGCCTTTACGTTATCAATTCGACTATAACGTTTACCATCCGGGCTGACAGAACGGATCAACACATCACCCCTCACTCTTGGGCGTTTATGGTTGTTATAAACTTCCCAGTTACGACCGCCATCAGTCGAATACTGGATTACCAATCCAGGCAGAGCAACATTAGCCCGCAAGATACCCCGTTTTACCTTAGCCCCCGGAACCGGCAGACGATAAGCAATACCTGCTTTATCCAGTTTACTAAGTTCACGTTGCCCTATCAGGTTAGCGAATCGAGTCCAGTCACGATCAAGCGCATCTATATCGACTTTATACGTTTCTCCACGCTTATATACCTGGCCCGGAACATAATCCAGCTCCCAACCGGCCCGGTGCCATGCCCGTTCTGCCAGCGGTAACAAGCGCGGATAAATCATATATTCCATCTGTTCATCAGTCCGAACCGTTTCACTCCATCCTTGACCTGAAAGCCCATAAGCGCCCGGCCACGGTTTATCACTTTTCGCACGGAATGCATTACCATCACGGTCAATGGAAGTTTCAGCATTTTGAGGTATGTTATTGGGTGCAAAACTAAAGATCTTAGCTTCATCGTTAAAACGAGCCGCCCAATAATAGCCACGCTCCTGTGGATGAACTTCATATGGCATATCCAGATAAATATAATCTGGGCTAGATATCACCACTTCATAGCCCTTATTCGCCCAATCATTGACTGAATCAAAGCCGCCATCGTAGAGAGCGTCCCAGAAATTCACCCCTACGCGTTTGGTGGCAAAATCTTTAGCGCTGCCAACATGTTTAAAACCATCCTGCCACGCCTGCATCCTTTCAATGCCATTAGCATTCACAATTTTGCTCACTTCAATTGCGAAGTCGCTGGCAAGATAATCAATGTCTTTCACAACACCCTGTTCTATCAACTTCTGACAAATCTGAGACTTAGCCCACGGTTTATCTTCCGCATTTTTATCAATAATGCCCTTACCCGGTACGATAGGACCATTTTTATCCTGGAATCCGTCTCCCAAACGGATATTCTTCGCTTCATCTCCCCCGAAATGCCAAGTCTCCAATGGTGAGCCCGCTGCTTTATGCATAGCGGCAATTTCACCAATGACTTTCTCAACAAACCGTTTTGAAGAATCCATACATGGGTTCAAATAACTGCGACGATCATAGAGCTGAACCGATGTTGCTCTGGTGGTATCCGTTGGATCGAGCAAACGATATTCATTCGCCCCTTTCACATTCCCCTGAGCGATTAATTTCTTATAGCGGGCTTCCATAGAAACAACGGCGGCCCGAGCATGGGCTGGCATATCAATTTCAGGAATAACGTCGATATAACGGGCTTTGGCATATTTCAAAATATCAATGTAATCTTGACGGCTGAAATATCCGCTACCCATGTTGTTGTTATCGGGGCCTGAACCCAGTTGTGGTAACAAACATTTAGTTTCACTTAAATCATGACACCGCTGGCTGCCAACTTCCGTCAACTCAGGTAATCCAGGAATTTCCAAACGCCAACCTTCATCATCAGACAGATGAATATGGAATTTATTCAGCTTGTAACTTGCCATTTGGTCAAGCAAACGCAGAACAGCCTGTTTACTGTGGAAATTACGCCCTACATCAAGGAGAACCCCGCGATACTCAAAGCGGGGCGCATCTTTTGCCGTCAAAGTAGCAATCTTCCTATCGCCATCAACAGGAATTAATGACAACAGAGATTGAAGACCGTAAAACACTCCTGATTGGTCAAAAGCAACAATTTGTGCCCCATGTTGGGTAACATTTAGACGGTAAGCCCCTTTAACCTGCAAATCACCAGTAAAATCTGAAGAGACAATCTGGGTCGCAACGAGATAGCCACTATTCTCTAATTTAATACCTTGATCAGTAAAACGTTTTCTGACAAGAATAACTGCCTCGTCATTTAAACCACCTAATTCCAGTCTCACCCCACCAGATAAATCAGCATCCCCGGTAAAAATCTGAACCTCTTTTGGTGTCGGGATAATTTGCCCACGCAACTTTTTTGATCCAACCTTTTTGACCTGCAAATTCTTCATATAACGATTTTCAGGTGTCATCAAAATATTATTATCTGTCTGTGTGCGTTTCCATTGATCACCGGTGAAAGCAGATAAGAATTGACTTAGATCTTCTGTATCTGTACTAACAAGCACTTTAGGTTTCGCATCACCCGACGTTGCATACCAGCGAGGTAGAAAATCAGTGCTGTAAATCTGCCAGTATTCTCCAATAAACGGCAGTTTTACCTGCTCATTAGCTTTAATACCGGTGAATTTTTCGGTCGGTTCCAGTCTATGTAAATCGCCCGTGATACGCGTGACTTTGAACTGTTCATTATCTACGCTCAGGACTTGGCGAATACTGTGGAAATAAATCGCCCAGTCAACAGAGTCAATCGCCTGATTACCATTGGTTAAAGTAATATCCACTCGATTACATTTAGCCCAGTCAGCCCCCAGCACTGCACAGTTAACGCCGTGATCTCCCGCCTGATTATCAACGACCTTATAATTAACTTTTAATTGACTCAGTGCATCAACCACTTGCTGCGCTGTTTGGGAAGCATACACAGAACCCATAAGTCCAACTGTTGCAGTCAGTGCTGCTAATGTATGCAATTTAAATTTCTTCATTATTACCTCTTTCAAACACAAACGTTATGTAAGGTAAGCCGCTGCTCAGAAGCACTAAGAACAGCAGCAACGAGCCATGAGAAGACAATAAACGGCATGATGACGTTGAATTTAATCGCTTTCTCGTTTTGGAAAAAAATACCAATCTTTACGCCATATGTAACCATAAAATTACTGCCAAAAATGTAAATCGATTTATAAAATAAAAAACATTACATTAAGAAATAGAATTAAAATCATCTAATCAACATCTATGAAGATTATTTTTCGCACCACAAATTATCAATAGTGAAAAAAGGATTTTTTGTAAAACATGACAGAGAACACATTAAAAAGGAACGAGATAAAAGTTATATACCTCATTGATATAAAAATATAAAATAATACAAAAACGAAAGAGTAACAATATAAAAAACATACTGAAAAATAGATTGATTAATACAAATACTTTCCAACTAAAATAGATGTAAAACTATTTACCAATGATAATATTTAAAAAAATAAACTACCAATTGTGATTTGTTTTTCTATTATAGAAAACAGTTAAATAACACGAGTTTAACTGAATAAAAAAAATATGATGATTGAGATATAATTAATATATAGAAAATACCGGGATATTACTAATACGATTTTATCCCGGTGAAATCATTATCTGTTTTTAAATACAATCTATAAAACCTACACTTACTTAAATTCAAAGCTCTTCACGAACAGCAAGACCTAAGTTTTGCAACATTGGCGCATTCTCACATGCAATATAGAATACTTCATCAATAGCACCACTATTAACATGTTGATGCCATGCCCATACAGGAACATATATCGCATCACCGGCTTTCCATGAAATATGTTGTTCACCAATGAGTGAATACCCCTCCCCATTAACGATATATATTATGGTTTCATAACTATGTCTGTGTTTACGGGTCGATTGTCCAGGTTGTAACCCTCCCAGAGTCATACTGAGAACTTTACTGGGTAAATTAACCATAGCCACTTTATGGCGCCTTTCATTTGAGAAATTCAAATCTTGACTCACTTCAGAGTTCAATACATTTTCATGAATCAATTGAGTAGGCTTATCTTCAATTAATTCTCCGGGAACTTTACCAAAGTCTCCAGATGAGAAAAACGTTTTTTTCACTATAATTACCTCTAATATTGTAGTTTATTGTAAAATTTGTATTTTCTAACTATCTTGAAATAATACTCAACATATTTTATCTTAGTTATCATTTCTGCCTATCTTCTCTAATTATCCTAGCAATACCATGTCATATGTCCGTGATTTCTGACAAACGCACAAGAAGTGCCATCAAAATTACCGATAAGTTTTTTTTATAATATTAACTGCATCATTCTGCGTAATAACAGTGGTGGTTGAACTATATTATCGTTCTATACACCCAACCACCCTTTCCACAAGCACGCTTTTCTTAATGTGCTAACACCAAACCCCGATAATATTTCGATTGTTCGCTGATTTTTTATATGCGCAACAAATGTATTAGTCAACCATCAATGCTTTGTGATGACCATTATATTAGTCCCATATACCCGTTATCTTTCAAGTTGCCTCTTGAAATCCATAGGGTATAGATATTACCAAAAGGGCTGTTACCTGCCATAAAAACATCCGCCTTAACTATCATATTGTGATCCCTGTTTCATTAGCGTTAATATCTTCATCCCAGAAAATCATCCCTTTACTTACCTACCGATAATTTTATCCAATATTGAACCTATGTTGTCAGGAACCCTATCACCTCTCCAGGCAATATATTGGTCAGGACGCACTAAAAGGAGCCTGGTTTGATATAATTGCCAAGCATCATGACCGGGAAGATCAACAATCTTGACCGGAATTTTACGTTGATATGCCTGAGCTAATAATTCAGATATATCTGGAAAATGAGATCCTACCCGAAGCAAACTAAACCCGGTGCCTAAAATATCGAACAGAGATACCCTAGTGCCAGGAATAGGTGTGAGCCATAAGTGCGGCAATCTCCCTCCGGGTACACTACTTGGTTTATAATTAAGCCAATCATCATCCGGTACCGGATCGCTATTAATAATATGAGGAGAACTATCATATCGGGCACCAAGTTCCACTCCGATAGAAGTAAATTGACAGCGAAAATGACTTAGCTCAGTATTAATCTTTTCACGCGCCAGCTCACCCGCATAATCCGCATCTTCCAAATTTGCAGGCACATATAGTGATGCTGTCTGCCGGGTATAAGAACGAGCAACGGCAGTATTTCTCCATGCAATTGGACGACGCTCGCTTTCATAAGAATCCATTAACGCATCACCTGCCCAACCATTTATAGACGCAACAATTTTCCAAGCTAAATTGCTAGCATCGTCGATCCCCGTATGCATGCCAAAACCACCGGTGGGAGCAAATAAGTGAATAGAATCTCCTGCTAAATATACCCTACCCTCAGAATATTTATCAGCAACGAGAGCAACACCGCCTTTCCATATCGTATTGCCAAGGACTAATACCTCAACATCTGTACCTATTCCTGCCTGCGCTATGCGAACGACTTCCAAATCATCAATAACTTTCCCATCCTTACTCTGGGTCACAAATAAAAAATCATCTTCACCGTCCAGGCAGATAAATAACATATTTTCCCCAGGTGAGACAATATTGTACATCCAGGATTTTTTGTCTCGTAATAATCCTCGGTGAATTCCAGGAACACGGATATAACTGGAAACCATTCCACCCGTTAGAAAACCTGCCTTAGCTTCAACGGTTCCTTCGTAAACTATACCAAGTTTAGATCGTACAAAGCTCTGTCCACCATCACACCCAACCATATATGCCGCTTGCCAGACTTCATCAGCATACTTTCCATCAATATGCTCCGCATAAAGTTTTACTTCGTCTTTATATTGGACAAAATCTTTAACGCGCCAGCCATATCTCATTGTGATATTTGGACGACTCTTTGCATGTTGTAGCAGGAACCTTTCAACATACATTTGATTTACACGTATTATTGGTTCTGGAACGGGATCTGTCGAAGCCGCATTTTCGCGCATAGACATTTTCTCCATTTCCGACGGTAACGTAATCCGTGCAAGCTCCCATCCATTAAACTTGGTAAAATATGATACGTCCAAAGGAAACTCTTTTGGCACGCCTAATGACCGAATAGGCTGAGATATACCTACACGACGAAAATGCTCCATAATACGGGCACTATGGGTACTGCCTTTAGGCTGCCACCGGGTCTCTTCCTCCAAATTAAAAATAACCGAACGAACACCATATAAATCCAAGAATAAAGCTAACATTAGGCCAACAGGTCCACCACCAACAATAGCAACGGGTGATACAGAAATATTTTCTGAAGTCAAAATATACTCTCCTTAATAATGATTAATAGCAATAAATATTTCAGACAAAATATATCAATTAAAAAATTTATATATTTGTGAATTATCTCCTTTTCCGCTCTCCTCATATATACCCTATGGATTTCAAGATGCATCGCGACGGCAAGGGAGTGAATCCCCGGGAGCATAGATAACTATGTGACCGGGGTGAGTGAGTGCAGCCAACAAAGAGGCAACTTGAAAGATAACGGGTATAAAACAAAATAGTTATAGCCATGCTCTATACGTCATTCACTAAACACCGTTTCATTTCTCTGGCGGTTAAGCTCCATAACTCTTTTTCCTGAGTAATTGTGATACTTTCTCACTTCTTTAAGGAAGCGCTTATATGTTATATATTTTGGACCGTCAAACCCATGATAAGTTTCCCTTTTAAAAAAGTCACTTTAAAGAATAAATAAACATTAGAGCTCAAAAAAACAACATCAAAAATTTCAATATTTTTTAATATTTCAAATAAATCTCCATATCCAATAGAAATGAATTCATTTACCTTATATCACACTATACTAAACAAGGTATTTTTTATCGTTTAATTAATATAATAATCTGATAATACCCCTATCATGCTGTCATACAATAATAACTCTTACGCCGTAGCCTAATTACAAAAAAGAGGTATCTAAATTCTTAGTAAAAATACCGGTGGACTGAAAGTGAGTTGGTGGGAACACATCTTTGTAAATGTTAAAGAACCACTCCATACGTTCAAACTCAGAGACATCGGGAGATTCAGCAAGAATCAATCTTTTTACAGCTTCGATAACAATATTTTCATAAAAACCTCCATTCACAATATTTTACCTTCGCCATAATCAACTCTAATTACTGAATATATAATTAACAATTTTTAAAATCCCATCTGGAAGTTCTTTATTTCTTTCATATTTATCGAGAATTTTAGGAGAAATATCCCTTAACTTAGGTTTCAGAACCTTACCTATTGCCCTTGAGGAAATTTGACCAAAGCTATTCACAACAACGACATATTCTCTAATATAGTATTTCTTCTCGGCCTTTTCCAATATTAGCTGAATAATTTGTTGTCCAACAATATTTACATCTATATTTAATTATCCATTCAATAGAATCGATAATTACTAATTTCGTTTTTTATTTTTTACATTATACGAGTTCAATCCAATAATTATTACATAATATATGATTACGATAGTTTGTATTACTTATTTTACCCAAAATATATCCATCAACACTTTATGCTGATATCTCATCACCAGAAACCATATCAAGTACTTTTACTGTACATGCCATTATGTACGCAAAGTATCTCAATCACACTCGGATAAAAGCATCGTTACATCTGTATTTATCCTGATATTGTTTTGATATAGCTCATTAAGCATTGCAATGCGAAAACGCACCATTTCTTCACCAACCGCAATAACATCCCCCCTTCGGTAAGGTTTCTCTTCAATCATTCGATCAATAATTTTTCTCATCGCAATCGCATGATCTTCATCCTCTTCAACATGGATTCTAAAGAAATGTAATGCATCATTAGGCGCCTTTATTAATTGCAAAGCGTCTAAAATTGGGCCATAAACCAGAGGTACGATCGCTTCAGCACCTAAACACAGTGCCGCAAGCCCTCTCAGAGAATCATCACTGCGGCAGTGGCGAAACATGGCATCAATCAGTTGTTGAGTACTGTTAAGAATTGGGTCACTTTTAGGAACAGCATTAATAGCCGCCATCGCTTTTTTATATAACTCTGCATGAGATATCTTTGCTGCATCGGTTCCTGTTAGCTCTTCCAACAGATTATGAGAAAGCAGCATAAAATCTTTTTGATCTGCTAAACCTCCCATCAATGAACACAGATAACGGGTGAAATATTGTGAATAGTAATGGTGCTGGATCATAAACTTTCTTAATAAATTCTGCTCCACCTGACCAGAGCGGCAAGCGACCAAAAATACATTCGAATTGAGCTCCTCCAATAACACCTTAGAGAAAACGTCTTCCCATAGTGGAGATAAAAAGTAACCGGTTTCTTCTTTTTTAAGCTCATTTTGAGTATTGATAGTGAGTTCCATAATAAACCCTTTTAGTAACATTCAACCGATGAAATAGATGATATACAAGCTCTTCTCAAGCCAAAAATATTAGTTCTATGTTTATGCAATCCTATCAATCTCTTAACAGAAATTGCTGTAAAGCCGTAGATAAGTTAGTGACCCAACTCAATTCTACTGTGCTGACATTATGTACTGTATTCAAAGGGATAAACGCAGCAACAAGACAAGTAGTCAGGACAAGTGAAATTTTATTTACACTCGATCCCGTATCTATTTTGGTTCTCATGACCATTTCAATTTTCAGCCTTGAATCTGTGTGTTTTCCCGCTATATAGCAGCTAAAGCAAGATAAATTTTATTTCATACTACAGATTCGCTAATAGTGGATAAATAGACCTACAATCACTTCTGAAGTGACTTTCTTGTCACCAATAGCAACTTAAAAAAGCCCAGGAGGCCCAAGTGAATAATCTGAGTGGATTCATAATCTTCATTCATGTCGCCAAAGCTCGTAGCTTTGCAACCGCAGCCAGACAACTCGGACTCTCTCCTTCGTCCGTTAGCAAAAGCATATCCCGGTTAGAAGAGAAATTAGGTGTACGTCTGCTCCAACGCAGCACCCGAAGTGTCAGTTTGACGACTGAAGGCACACTGTTCCTTGAGCGCTGCAAACGTATCCTGGACGAGATTTCCACTGCGGAAAATGAACTATTAAGCTCCATCTCTGCCCCTCAAGGACGCCTGCGAGTGAGTTTGCCATTGCTCAGTAACCTGATGTTACCCGTATTATCTGCTTTTGCGACTTGTTACCCACAGATAGAACTAGAGCTGGATTTTAGTGATCGATTAGTTGATGTTATCGATGAAGGCTTCGATGCCGTGGTTCGCACTGGGGAACTCAACGATTCACGACTGATGAATAAACGTATAGGGTCTAGCCGTTTCGTCTATGTTGGTGCTCCAAGCTACTTTGCACAACATGGCAAGCCAGCACACCCCGGAGAGTTATTACACCACGCCTGCTTGATACATCGTTTTCCCACTACCGGCCTTTTAGAGAAATGGCCGCTGTGCTCAGGAAGATCCGAAATAGACATACATCTTCAGGCAAAGATAACCAGCAATCATGTCGAAACACTGCTACACATGGCGATTCAAGGCCACGGCATAGCCTGTTTGCCTGATTTTACCGTTAAACAAGCATTAGCTAGCGGTACATTGTTAACAATCTTGGATAAGTGGGCGGGTACTTCAAGCACCTTCCGTGTTCTCTGGCCATCTAACCGTTGGGTACTACCTAAAGTCAGAGCTTTTGTCGATTTCATGGCAGATAATTTATTCCCAAAAGAAAAATAAAATATTTATCAATAAATTGATTACATAAGTACTTAAACATGAAAATGCCCATAAATGACGTAATTAATCTCTTTGACTTTATTCTGTAATTCTGACATCTCGTTTATCTATGACTCAATCTTCTCCAGGAATGACAAATTCAGCCATAAAAAAACTGCACCTCAATGCTGGATTAAGTGTCCAACTTGTGAGGTACAGTTTATTATTTCAATTAATCCTGAGAAATTTTTTCCCAGGTATCACGCAGGCCAACGGTACGGTTAAATACCAGCTTTTCTGCACTGGAATGACAACTATCAGCACAGAAATAACCTTCACGCTCAAACTGATAAGTTTGTTCTGAATTAGCATCAGCTAAACTTGGCTCAACAAAGCCCTGACGGATCACCAATGACTCTGGGTTAATTGTCGCCAGAAAATCATCCTCTACACCTGGATTCGGCACGCTGAACAGACGATCATACAGACGGAATTCAGCAGAAACCGCATGAACCGCACTGACCCAATGAATAACACCTTTCACTTTCCGGCCATCCGCTGGATCTTTATTCAACGTTTGCTCATCGTAGCTGCAATAGATTGTCGTGATATTATCGTCAGCATCTTTCTCAACGCGCTCCGCTTTAATGATATAAGCGTTACGCAGACGAACTTCTTTACCCAATACCAAACGCTTATATTGACGGTTCGCTTCTTCACGAAAATCTGCCCGGTCAATATAGATCTCACGACTAAATGGCACTTCACGGCTACCCATCTCCGGTTTGTTCGGATGATTAGGCATACTCAAAATCTGCTCCCCTTCTGGCATGTTTTCGATCACTAATCTAACCGGATCAAGAACAGCCATTGCGCGAGGGGCATTTTCATTCAGATCATCACGGATACAAGATTCCAATGCTGCCATTTCCACATTATTAACCTGCTTGGTGACACCAATACGACGACAGAATTCACGAATAGACGCGGCAGTATAACCACGACGACGCAAGCCTGAGATCGTTGGCATGCGTGGGTCATCCCAACCTTCAACAATCTTATCTGCCACCAGCAGATTCAGCTTACGCTTAGACATAACCGTATATTCAAGGTTCAAGCGCGAGAATTCATATTGGCGTGGACGACAGTCAATGGTGATGTTTTCCAGTACCCAGTCGTACAGGCGGCGGTTATCCTGGAACTCCAGCGTGCACAGCGAATGTGTAATACCTTCAAGCGCATCAGAAATACAGTGAGTAAAATCGTACATTGGGTAGATGCACCATTTGTTACCACACTGATGATGTTCTGCAAATTTAATCCGGTACAAAACCGGATCACGCATCACAATAAAAGGGGATGCCATATCAATTTTAGCACGCAGACAAGCTTTACCTTCGTCAAATTCACCGGCACGCATTTTTTCGAACAATACCAAGTTTTCTTCAATATTGCGGTCACGATATGGGCTATTTTTACCCGGTTCTTTTAACGTGCCACGATATTCACGGATCTCTTCCGGACTCAATTCATCAACATAAGCCAGACCTTCGTTGATCAATTCAATAGCATACTGATACAGCGTATCGAAATAATTAGAAGAGTAGCGAATATCGCCGCTCCACTCAAAACCTAACCACTGAACATCATTTTTAATAGAATCGACGTATTCAACATCTTCCTTAACTGGGTTGGTATCATCAAAACGCAGATTACACTGCCCCTGATAGTCCTTTGCAACACCGAAGTTCAAACAGATAGATTTTGCATGACCAATATGCAGATAACCATTGGGTTCAGGCGGGAAACGAGTATGTACCGATGTATGTTTACCAGTTGCCAAATCTTCGTCAATTATCTGACGAATAAAGTTTGTCGGGCGGGCGTCTGCCTCACTCATTGTTTTATACCTCAATAATGCCAAAAACGCGTCACGTAACCGCCTATAATCCAACAAGCAGTGCCGAGAAACAACCGTTTGTTCATGTAAAATGGCGATTCAGTGCAAAGTTGGAGCGAAAAAACGATGACGAGTTTTTAAAAGGGACTGTTTTAATAATTTTTTACTAGAAAATAAGACTGATACATAGCAACCAGCTAATGGGTCTATGTTTCAACAATATTATATATATCCGTCATCTTTCAAGTTGCCTCTTTGTTGGCTGCGCTCACTCACCCCGGTCACATAGTTATCTATGCTCCCGGGGATTCGCTCCCTTGCCGTCGCGATGCATCTTGAAATCTATAGGGTATATAACAATGAATTACAAAAAATCACTCTTCTATCGAAAAAACACTCAACAGTGACGCATATCGACAATACAGCAAACTTTATTATGAAATAATCAATGAAACTATCACCAATCAATATTTCATTCAACCATAACAAATATTACTGAATAATAACCATCCAATTTTAAAGAATAAATAATTGGCACTATACCTATTACTAATAACTGTTTGATAAAATCAAAATAAGTCTATAATTTAAATTTCTAAATTATCTATTGATTGATGCTTTTACTCTGTAAATATAAAAAAATAATTATATATACCCAATAGATTTCAAATTGCAGCGCGGCGGCAAGTGAACGCATCCCCAGGAGCATAGATAACGATGTGACTGGGGTAAGTGAAAGCAGCCAACAAAGCAGCAACTTGAAAGATGAAGGATATATATCAAATTTATTATCGAAAGACTATTAATGACGCTCTAAATTTAAATTTTACAAAAAAATACAAAATAACAATGAGTTAATTTCAAAATCAATTCGATAATTCAGGCATTTCACTACCGGACTTTATCTAAATCACACTGCTATTCTAGTGGGTATTTATTTAAACATAAATTTACAATCAGACCAATAAAATAAACTAAAGCATAATAAAGGGTTACGTCACATACACGCATTTTAATGTTTAAACCACCGTAAATAAACAATAAAATACTTTGCAATTTATTATTAAGGTAATAATATTATTAAGCATCTTAGTAATAAAATTATCCGGGTACAATACGATACACTTAATCAATTCTAATCATTCTAATCATTCTAATCATTCTAATCATTCTAAATATTAAATTAAAAAATTAACATGTAAAAATAACACCAAATAATTTCACGCACTTAATAAAATATCCCAAGGGAAATAAAAATGACGAATATAACATCAGGCAACAAAATAACCCCAGCAGTAATAGTCATTAATGGCAACTACATATCAAATGATTATCGTTCTGGTTTTAAAGTTGGAGCGACATCATTCACACTAAAAGTTGCTGATTATTTTATAAAAAGGGACTTACTTTCTGGCTTTATACCCTATGGATTTCAAGATGCATCGCGACGGCAAGGGAGTGAATCCCCGGGAGCATAGATAACTATGTGACTGGGGTGAGCGAGTGCAGCCAACAAAGAGGCAACTTGAAAGATAACGGGTATATATTCTACAAAAGAGATGAATCATTAATTTTACCTAAAATAACTGAAGATATAATTGAAGGTATAAAATGTATAAATATCTTTTTTAATTTCTCTATGAAAAGCAAAGATGTAAAAAACATGCTAGAAAAATGTATTTCAATATTATCAATTAAAAATGATCAAATAATCCCTGCAATAGTTTATTATCAAACAGATACATTATTATCTTATCATCCTCCCCATATACCTTGTTGTATAACACATCATGGCCCTTTTGTAGAAGACTTTCAACAACACTATTCTCTGGAAGAGACATATGATGCTTTTGAAAATAAAGCTAAAGCCCAACACCTTAATATTCAACAAATGAAAGGCATTGAAACATTAATTAATAAAAAATATTTTATTTTCCAACATTCAAAATTACAAGGAAATTTCTTACTCAAAAAAGGAATAAACCCAGACAATATTAAAAATATTATTCCACCTATTTCCATAGAAGAAATCACTGAATTAAAAATAGAAAATAAATATATTAATGATTTTATCAAAACCAATAAAAATGAATTATTGTTGTTTACTGCGGTCGCCAGATTAGATTATTTTAAAAATATAGATCTATTAATCAATTCAGCAATTATTTTACTAAACAAAGGTATTCCCGTTAAAATTTTCATTGCAGGTGATGAAGAGAGCAAAAATATCAGAAGGAATAAATTGATATCGAGGGTCCCCCCAGATATCAGGAACAATTTTTTATATCACATAAATTATCCCAAACAGAACTATTCAGTATTTTTAATAAAATAAAAAATAAATCTATTTTTGTATGCACATCACGCTATGAAACCCTTGGCATTACACCATTAGAAGCTGCATTAAATGGCGTATGCACAATCGTACCCAACTTAAACTTAATTGAAGCAGCTTCTTATTTTCCTTCAGAATACAAATTTACATATAATATCGATTCTCTTAATGAAAAGATAATATCAATATACGAAAAAGATCTATTTACCTCTAATCAGCAGTTACAATATATAAGCTCTTTAATTTCAAAAGCATGTTTTGAAGATAGTATGGGCAAAGCCTGGGAAGAAGTTTCAATAAGTTATATGGCAAACAAAAACCCCGTTTCTGAGTGTCTCTCATAACGCTTCAACTATTTACCAAATCAATGGGCACATACAGGTGCCCATTTACAAAACTCCTGACAACATCTTCCCGCAATTAAATCATTAAGTTAATTCAGTTAAAAATTTGAACCCGTTTACTACAGATGACTCAATTTATGCAATTTTAAACAATATCGCTACAGTGATCACAATTACTCACTTATGTGTAGCTTTTTATTATTTTTCGACTAAAAATAAGTTGTATTGCTGTTGTTAATAGCGAGCTATTTTTTCAATAAAATTTCCTACAACTAAGGTAAGCATTATGGGTATATTCAATTATTTGCAGCGATTGGGAAAAGCATTAATGCTTCCCATTGCCACGCTTCCCGTAGCCGCGCTTTTGCTACGTTTCGGCCAACCCGACGTATTTAATATTCCTTTCATCGCCAGCGCTGGCGGTGGTATTTTTGAAAACCTCCCTCTGCTATTTGCATTAGGTATCGCGATAGGCTTAGCAAAAGATAATGCTGGCGCTGCCGCGCTGGCCGGTGTCGTTGGTTTTTTAGTACTCACTAAAGCCACGTCAGTCATAGACTCGACTATCAATATGTCTTTTTTCGCAGGTATTATCGCAGGTATTGTTGCCGGTCATTGTTATAACCGTTTTTCAAATACACGTCTGCCAGAGTTTCTTGCTTTCTTCGCCGGTAAGCGATTAGTCCCTATCATGACCGGCATTATTTGTCTGTTCATTGCATGGATATGTGGCTATGTATGGCCATATGTCCAGCACGGTATTGATACTTTCAGCCTTTTAGTATCAAAGAGCGGCATGGCCGGATGGTTTACTTATGGTGTGCTTAACCGCTCTCTCATTCCATTTGGTTTGCACTATATCCTGCATTCTGTTTTCTGGTTTAGTCTGGGTGACTGTCTGAAAATTACTTATGACTTAGCCAGTTCTGTACATAATATCTGCCTGGCTCCAGATGTTGTCCGTTCTCTGACCATCGGCGCAGCGGTTCCAGGTATTGATGGCTCTACTATTACCCAAATAGCCACCGATATGAGCCGCGGCGACTTGAACCGTTTCTTCGCCGGTGATCCACATGCCGGAATCTATATGGCCTGGGCTTATCCCATCTTTATGGGCGGTTTGCCCGGTGCTGCGCTGGCAATGTATCTTGCAGCACCAAAGGAACGTCGTCCTCAGATTGGCGGGATGCTATTATCCGTCGCTTTGACAACATTCTTAACCGGTATCACTGAACCAATAGAATTCTCATTCCTATTCTTGGCTCCAGCTTTATATGTTCTGCATGCAATATTGGCTGGTGTTAGCATGGTTATCGTCAATTCATTGGGTATTCTGCATGGCTTTGGATTCTCTGCCGGATTAATTGACCTTGTATTGAGCTGGGGTCTGGCAACCAAGCCGTGGTTGTTAATCCCATTAATCGCCTTGTTCTTTATGCTGTATTTTGTTTGCTTCACCCTCATGATTCGTATTTTCAACTTACGTACGCCAGGCCGCGAAATTGGAGAAACAACTCAAGCGACTTCCGCCTCCCAAGACAACGAAACAATTCAACATTACATTACCGCTCTTGGTGGTGCACAAAATATTCATACCGTAGATGCCTGTATTACCCGTCTTCGCTTGACCGTTGAAGACAACACACAATTGGATGAACACCGGTTAAAACAATTAGGTGCAAAAGGCGTCCTGAAAATAGGTAAACAGAGTGTTCAAGTGGTATTGGGACCCCAGGCAGAAAGTATTGCCGGGCAGATACGTACTCAACTACCCTCAGATAGACCAGACAAAAGGTCGCCAAATAAAAGATCGTAGTTAAAGACACCTCGAACTTAAAAGGGAACTCATCTCTCGTTCCCTTTTATTTTTCTTGCAAAAATAAGATGACTTAATAAGTGACAAAAACAGTAAAATCTATCATTTCTTCTATTAATTTTCTGGCTATTTTTTGCATCTTATTTTAAGATGAAAAATATCTTTGAAGTACAGCATATCTCTGCTTATAAAAATGATTTAATATTCACGCGATAAAAAGATTAGTTAATCAACTAATTTATCCAACTGCTATAATTTCTTGTTTTAAGAGGCAATTATGAGGCTGATCCCCCTAGCGAATGCAAGTGACGTTGGTAAATGGTCCGCACACTATATCGTTAGCAAAATCAATACATTTAACCCCACCGCCGAGCACCCTTTTATTTTGGGGTTGCCAACTGGCAGTACACCACTGGCAACTTATAACGAATTAATTGCTCTACATAAAGCAGGGAAAGTCAGCTTTAGACATGTCGTGACATTCAATATGGATGAATATGTCGGTATCGCCGAAAATCATCCACAAAGCTATCACCATTTTATGCACCAAAATTTCCTTGATCATATTGATATTCCAAAGGAAAATATCAACCTGCTCAATGGTAATGCTTCTGATGTCGAAACAGAATGTCAACGTTATGAAGACAAAATTAAATCTTACGGTCAGATTCATCTATTTATGGGGGGAGTCGGTAATGACGGTCATATTGCTTTCAATGAACCCGCATCATCCCTGACTTCCCGTACACGCATTAAAACACTTACCGTAGAAACCCGCACGGCTAACTCCCGCTTCTTCGATAATGATATTAATCAGGTGCCTAAATACGCCCTGACCGTAGGTGTAGGCACGTTAATGGATGCAGAAGAAATTATGATCCTTGCAACGGGTCTAAATAAGGCCCAAGCCATTCAGGCGGCAATTGAAGGCAATGTTAACCATATGTGGACAATAAGCTGTCTGCAAATGCATCCTAAATCCATCATTGTCTGTGACGAACCGGCAACAATGGAATTGAAGGTAAAAACAGTCAAATACTTCCATCAACTGGAAGCAGATATTATCAACGAATTCGCCAGCAAAAAATAAGAATCTACGCAGCCTGATGCCTCTCTCAGGCTGATTACCGTCATTATCTTCAATCATCATCTCCCGATCCCATAGGAGGCTAAGATGTATGCTTTAACCAACTGCATTATATATACCGGTCACAACAGACTAGATGAGCATGCCGTTATAATTGCAGACGGCTTAATCAACAGTGTTTGCTCAATACAAAATTTGCCAAAAGATATTGTCACACGCGATATGAATGGTGCAATACTTTGCCCCGGCTTTATTGATTTGCAAGTTAATGGCTGTGGTGGTGTTCAGTTCAACGATCAGTTGGAAAACATCTCAGAAAAAACACTGAATATCATGCAAAGAACCAATGAACGCTCTGGCTGCACCAGCTATTTGCCAACTCTGATTACCAGCACAGACGAATTGATGATGGCCTCTGTTGAGGTAATGCGCACTTATCTTAAACATAATCAGCATCAGGCCTTAGGTTTGCATCTGGAAGGACCTTATCTCAACCCAGCAAAGAAAGGCACTCATAATCCAGAGCTTATCCGTAAGCCTACATCTGAAATGATAAATTTCCTGTGCGATAACGCTGATGTCATCACTAAGTTGACCCTCGCACCGGAAATGGTTGAGCAAAAATATATTCAGCAGTTGGTAGAAGCCGGTATTGTTGTTTCTGCCGGCCATTCAAATGCCAGTTATGAAGAGGCCCAACAGGGATTCCAAAACGGAATTACTATCTCAACCCACCTTTATAATGCCATGCCTGCTATTTCGGGACGCCAACCCGGCTTGATTGGCGCTATCTTTGATACACCTGAAATCTATGCTGGAATCATCGCTGATGGTTTGCACGTTTCATGGCCAAATATTCGTAATACTAAGCGTTTGAAAAATGATAAATTAATTTTGGTAACGGATGCGACGGTCCCAGCAGGACTTGATCCTGCCATCAGTAAAATGGAACATTTCACCTTTGCGGGTAAGGTCATATACTATCGCAACGGATTATGTGTTGACCAAAACGGCGTTCTAAGTGGCTCCTCTCTCACTATGATAGATGCTGTTAAAAATAGCGTTGAACATGTTGGTATTGCACTGGATGAAGCACTGAGGATGGCAACTCTTTACCCTGCCCGCGCAATTGGTGTCGATAAATATCTTGGCACTGTTGAAACCGGGAAAATCGCTAACCTCATTGTTTTCAGTCACGACTTTGAAATTCGCAAGACCATCGTTAACGGAAAAGAAACTGAACTTTGACGGACTAAATAGCTGATGAGTTATAACAACACACAAAAACAAATTGGTAATATTGACCTTGTAAAGCAACTTAACGGAGCCGTGGTATATCGGCTGATTGATCAACAAGGACCAATCTCTCGCATTCAAATTGCTGAACAAAGTCAACTTGCGCCAGCTAGTGTGACTAAAATTACTCGCCAGTTACTTGAACGCGGCTTGATTAAAGAAGTCGATCAACAAGCCTCTACCGGAGGCCGCCGCGCCATTTCCATCGTTACAGAAAATCGTCACTTCCATACTGTTGGTGTCCGCCTTGGCCGCCATGATGCTACTCTTGCTCTTTATGATATGAGTGGCAAGGCATTGGTTGAAGAACATTATCCACTGCCTGAAGCGACTCAGCAAAAAATTGAAAACCAGCTTATCAACGCAATAGAAAATTTTATCCTGCAAAATCAACACAGAATCTGTGAACTGATCGCCATTTCAGTTATCCTGCCCGGATTAGTTGACCCAGATACCGGCATCATCCGTTATATGCCTCATATCAAAGTAACCAACTGGACTCTGGTCGATAACCTGAAAAAACATTTCAACATTAGCTGTTTTGTTGGTCATGATATCCGCAGCTTGGCATTGGCTGAACACTATTTCGGCGCCACCCGTGATTGTGAAGACTCGATACTGGTACGTATCCATCGGGGTACCGGTGCCGGGGTGATTATCAATAGCCAGATACTGCTCAATAATAGAGGAAACTTAGGTGAAATTGGTCATATTCAAATTGATCCACTCGGTGAACGTTGTCACTGTGGCAATTTTGGCTGCCTGGAAACTATCGCCGCTAACTCAGCGATAGAAGCACGAGTTCAGCATCAATTAAAGCAAGGTTTTCCAAGCCAGCTAACATTAAATAACTGCAATATCAGAGCTATCTGCCAAGCCGCTAATCAAAATGATCCATTAGCATCTGAGGTAATAAAAAGTGTCGGCCATTACCTCGGCAAAACTATCTCTATCGCGATTAATTTATTTAATCCACAGAAAGTTGTTCTGGCGGGAGAAATTACTGAAGCTCAGAAAGTACTCTTACCCGCTATTCAAAGTTGTATCAACTCTCAGGTCCTGAAAGAATTTCGTCAAGATCTGCCGATCGTTATTTCTGAATTAGTCCACTGCTCTGCTATTGGCGCCTTCGCTCTGACTAAACGTGCTATGCTTAATGGCGTTCTGTTACAACACTTACTCGAAGGGTAATGTTATTTTTTGTTGATTTTGTCATCAAAATGCTTATATGCCAAACAAACAAGCGACTTTAAACAGATTTCGAGAAAAAAGCAGTTGACGCATTTAGCTGATATACGCATAATGCGCCCCGCAACGCCGATGAAGGTAATGCAAAAAAGATGGCTACGTAGCTCAGCTGGTTAGAGCACAGCACTCATAATGCTGGGGTCACAGGTTCGATTCCCGTCGTAGCCACCATCTTTGCGGGAGTGGCGAAATTGGTAGACGCACCAGATTTAGGTTCTGGCGCCGCAAGGTGTGCGAGTTCAAGTCTCGCCTCCCGCACCATTCATTCATCGAGTTGTCGTTACTCAGATGGGGTATCGCCAAGCGGTAAGGCACCAGGTTTTGATCCTGGCATACCCAGGTTCGAATCCTGGTACCCCAGCCATAGTTCTGATAACACAATTCTGACAACATGTTGTACAGTGACCACTTTCAGTTGGGGTATCGCCAAGCGGTAAGGCACCAGGTTTTGATCCTGGCATACCCAGGTTCGAATCCTGGTACCCCAGCCATTGACTGGATGTCGTTCACTGGTATTTTTAATAAATTTTCTCACATCAAAAAAGGCTACGTAGCTCAGCTGGTTAGAGCACAGCACTCATAATGCTGGGGTCACAGGTTCGATTCCCGTCGTAGCCACCATTTATTGGGGTATCGCCAAGCGGTAAGGCACCGGATTCTGATTCCGGCATTCCCAGGTTCGAATCCTGGTACCCCAGCCATATTTATCAATATGTTACGTGAAATGACGTGTTGAAAAAATATACAGAAAGAATAGAAAAAGAATATACAGGTAGAATATCTTTTGATGTACAAGCGTGATTTTTTACTTTCCAGCCCACCCTATCTTTTCCTTCTGGTTTGCCAATTGCTGCCTATTAAAGAAAAAAAAACTGCCCACGCCATAAATAATTTACGACGTGCTTGTAATCTTCACTACCAGTCTATACGCTACAATCCCAACGCATACTTAAGCACCGCTTTTTTCATTACGCTAGCCCGTTGAGCTGCCATCAGCGCCAGATTACGAGCAACTTTCAGCCCTGGTAATTCATTACTGAACACGGTGTAAAATAGATCCATTCCAGCTTGCATCATTAGGTTATCCGGCATTCTGCGGCGCTGATAACGCATCAATACTTCCAATGAATCCCACTGCTCTGTTAATTCTCTCGCCTTCACCAAAACATCAAGCAGAGTATTCACATCCCGATAACCAAGATTTACTCCTTGCCCAGCCAGTGGATTAATGGTGTGAGCTGCATCACCCAACAATACTAATCCTTCACGCACATAACTGTTAGCATGATGACGAATCAAAGAAAATGAACCGGCGGCAACGGGAGTCACTTTACCTAACCGTACAGGAAATGCCTGGAAAATCTCCTGTTCAAGTTGAGCCATTGACATTGCCTGTAATTGTCGTATGCGTGCCGGTTTGTCGTACCACACCAGCGAAGCCCATTGATCAAACAGTGGAAGAAGCGCTCTCGGGCCAGAAGGAAAAAACTGCTGCCAGGTAATATCCTGCTGTGGCTGTTCTGTTTTTACCGTGATCAACATACAAGACTGTCTGTACTGCCAGCCACGACTGCCAATTCCTGCCATTTGCCGAACCTGAGAACGAGCACCATCAGCCCCAACAATCAAGCGAGCTGTCATTTCTGTTCCGTCAGCCAGAGTCACCAACCATCCCATTTTCTGCCACTGCATTGATTGCAATACTGCCGGGCATAGCAAAATCAGATTGGGATATTTTTCAAACTGCTGCCACAGAGCCAGTTGCAAGATACGGTTTTCAACCATATAGCCCAACTCAGGCAGCCCTAAACTTTGTGCATCAAACACCAAATTAGAATCATTCTGTTCCCAAGTCTCTAATGTACGATACGGCGCACTGCGCATCTGTAATACCGCATCCCATGCGCCGAGTTGTTTGAACAAATCTACAGAAGCACAACTAATTGCTGATACGCGTACATCAGGCTGACTCTGTGTATCATAAGATTGTGGTGGTTGATGATCTAATAAAGCGACTTTCCAACCTTCCTGTGCCAACCCCAATGCTGTTGCAGCACCGATCATGCCAGCACCGACCACCACTACATCAAAAATCTGTTGTGAATTATTCATATCAGCCATGCTATTAACCCATTGATTAGTACAGTGTACCGAATTTTTAATTCTCCGGTAGAGAATATCCTGTTTAACAGTCTGGTCACTGCTCCTGCAAATGACTACAATATCCGACAACTTTATGCCTAATACACAATTGCTTTTGCCGTGTAATAACACTTTTCAGCGCGGTAGAAAGCTCGGATGCACAAGAAAATGTCGACGATAAAAAAACTGTATATTAAAACTTGGGGCTGTCAGATGAATGAATATGATTCATCTAAAATGGCCGACCTGCTGGAAAGTACTCACGGTTATCAGTTAACCGATGTCGCCGAAGAAGCAGACATTTTGCTATTGAATACCTGTTCAATCCGCGAAAAAGCACAGGAAAAGGTTTTCCATCAATTAGGCCGCTGGAAAAACCTAAAAGATACTAATCCCGATATCATCATTGGAGTCGGTGGCTGTGTAGCCTCTCAGGAAGGGGATTTCATCCGTCAGCGCGCTCAATGTGTAGATATTATTTTCGGGCCGCAAACATTGCACCGTTTACCTGAAATGATCAACCAAGTGAAAGGCACTCGCAGCCCGGTTGTTGATATCAGCTTCCCGGAAATCGAGAAATTCGACCGCCTTCCTGAACCACGTGCTGAAGGCCCATCTGCCTTCGTTTCTATTATGGAAGGTTGCAACAAATACTGTACTTTCTGTGTCGTACCTTATACCCGCGGAGAAGAAGTTAGCCGCCCATGCGATGATGTTCTGTTTGAAATCGCTCAACTTGCCGCTCAGGGCGTACGTGAAGTCAACCTTCTCGGTCAGAATGTGAACGCTTATCGTGGCGCTACTTATGATGGTGATATCTGCTCTTTCGCCGAATTAATTCGTTTGGTCGCGGCTATAGATGGTATTGACCGTATTCGCTTTACAACTAGCCATCCAATTGAGTTTACAGACGATATTATCGCCGTTTACGAAGATACACCAGAACTGGTTAGCTTCCTGCATTTACCAGTGCAAAGTGGCTCGGACCGTATTCTAACGTTGATGAAACGTGCCCACACAGCCCTTGAGTATAAAAGCATTATCCGCAAACTGCGTAAAGCACGTCCTGATATATTGATAAGCTCTGACTTCATTATCGGATTCCCAGGTGAAACCCAAGATGACTTCGAGAAAACCATGAAACTGATCGCTGATGTCAATTTCGACATGAGCTACAGCTTCATCTATTCTGCTCGTCCGGGAACGCCGGCAGCCGATCTGCCTGATGACGTTAGCGAAGAAGAGAAAAAACAGCGCCTTTACCTGTTACAACAACGTATCAACCAACAAGCCATGAGCTACAGCCGTGCTATGTTGAGCAGTGTACAACGTATTCTGGTTGAAGGAACTTCCCGTAAGAATGTGATGGAACTTTCTGGCCGTACCGAAAACAATCGGGTTGTCAACTTTGAAGGCCAGCCTGATATGATTGGCAAATTCGTTGATGTTGAAATTGTTGATGTCTACGCCAACTCACTACGCGGTAAAGTTATCCGTACCGAAGATCAAATGGATCTTCGTACACACGAATCACCTGAGTCCGTTATAGCCCGTACCCGTAAAGAAGATGAAATCGGGGTCGGCACTTATCAGCCATAAATATAGAGATAATCAGTGATTCAACAAATTCATTCACAAATAGCAACTCAGGAAATTTTCCTCGAACCCGCCGACAATCAGCGCCTAATGAGCCTATGTGGTCCGTTTGACGACAATTTGAAGCAGCTTGAACGTCGGCTAGGTATTGAAATTAACCGTCGTGATAACCGTTTTAAACTGATGGGCAAACCGTTGTACGTTAGCACAGCCACCAATATCCTACGGCATTTATATGCGGAAACTTCCCCTGTCCGTGGTGTGATCCCTGATATCAAGCCAGAACAGATTCATCTGGCAATTACCGAGAGCCGGGTTCTGGAGCAAACTGCCGAGAGCATACCCGAATACGGTAAATCCGTTAATATTCGCACCAAACGCGGCATGGTGAAACCACGCACGCCCAATCAGGCGCAGTATATTGCCAATATTCTTAGCCACGATATTACGTTCGGGATTGGTCCTGCTGGCACAGGAAAAACTTACCTGGCCGTTGCTGCTGCGGTTGATGCACTGGAACGACAAGAGATTCGCCGTATCCTGCTAACCCGTCCGGCCGTCGAAGCAGGCGAAAAATTGGGTTTCCTACCGGGTGACCTGAGCCAAAAAGTGGATCCGTACTTGCGCCCACTCTACGACGCTTTGTTTGAAATGCTCGGTTTTGAAAAAGTTGAGAAGCTGATCGAACGTAACGTTATTGAAGTTGCTCCATTAGCTTATATGCGAGGACGAACCCTGAACGACGCTTTTATTATTCTGGATGAGAGCCAGAATACAACCATCGAACAGATGAAGATGTTCCTGACTCGTATCGGCTTCAACTCCAAAGCGGTTGTTACCGGTGACGTTACGCAGATTGACCTGCCTCGTGGGCAGAAATCCGGTCTACGCCATGCCATTGAAGTTCTATCAGGCGTCGGCGAGCTGAGTTTCAACTTTTTCCACAGTGATGATGTTGTCCGCCATCCGGTGGTTGCCAAAGTTGTCATTGCCTATGAAGAGTGGGAAGCAACCGAGCAAAAACGCAAACAGGCACTCAGTGAACAACGCAAGCAGGAAGCACAATGAGTTCAGTAATACTTGATTTACAAATTGCCTGTGAACATTCACAAGGTCTTCCTGAAGAAACCCTGTTCCAGCACTGGCTGGACGGGGTTTTACCTCAATTTCAATCTGAAAGCGAAGTCACTATCCGCATTGTTGATAAGGCAGAAAGCCACGATTTAAATCTGACCTACCGTGGTAAAGATAATCCAACAAATGTGTTATCTTTCCCATTTGAAGCACCGCCAGAGGTTGATTTACCCTTGCTTGGCGATTTAATTATTTGTCGTCAGGTCGTTGAAAAAGAAGCGGAGGAGCAACAAAAAACAATAGAGGAACATTGGGCACATATGGTTGTCCACGGCTGCCTACATTTGCTGGGCTATGACCATATCGAAGATGATGAAGCTGAAGAAATGGAATCTTTGGAAACAGAAATTATGCAAAAGTTAGGTTATGTTGACCCCTATCTTGCAGAAAAAGAGTAACCATTCGTACCATTTTTATGCTAAAAAATACCAACAATAACTTATTTAATGGGAAATTTTCATTAAAACGCCATGAGCGACGACCATCCTTCAAGTAACGATAACCCTGGCCCTAAGAAAGGGTTTTTCACTCTTCTTCTTAACCAGCTTTTTCACGGTGAGCCAAAAAGCCGTGATGAACTGGTGGAATTGATCCGTGACTCTGAACAAAACGATCTGATTGATCCTGATACCCGTGATATGCTCGAAGGGGTAATGGATATTTCCGATCAGCGTGTCCGGGATATCATGATCCCCCGTTCTCAAATCGTTACCTTAAAACGTAATCAAACCCTGGACGAATGTCTGGATGTGATTATTGATTCGGCTCACTCTCGTTTCCCTGTGATCAGTGAAGACAAAGATCATATTGAAGGGATTTTAATGGCAAAAGACTTATTGCCATTTATGCGCACCGATGCCCCACCATTCAGCATAGATAAGGTTCTGCGTCAGGCTGTCGTTGTACCTGAAAGTAAACGGGTTGACCGCATGCTGAAAGAGTTCCGTTCTCAACGTTATCATATGGCAATTGTCATTGATGAGTTTGGTGGTGTTTCGGGCTTGGTCACTATCGAAGATATTCTCGAACTGATCGTCGGTGAAATTGAAGACGAATACGATGAAGAAGAAGATGTCGATATTCGTGCCTTGAGCCGTCATACCTATACGGTACGAGCGCTAACTCAGATTGAAGACTTTAATGAAGCCTTTAGCACCCAATTCAGTGACGAAGAAGTGGATACTATTGGCGGTCTGGTGATGCAGGCATTCGGTCATTTACCCGCCAGAGGAGAGTCCGTCGATATCAACGGTTATCTCTTTAAAGTTGCTATGGCCGATAGCCGAAGGATTATTCAGGTTTATGTTACGATACCGGACGATGCGCCAATACCTAACCTCGAAGAAGAATAAAATCTGAATGAACAAAGCTTCATTATTAAATTGCCAGCGGCTGCGCGCCTTACTGGCACTGTTTTTTGGAGCCAGTGGAACACTGGCTTTTTCGCCTTTTGACTTCTGGCCTGCCGCTATTATTTCCCTGTTTGGACTACAACTTCTGACTTTGAACAGAACACCCCGACAAGCGGCATTTATTGCTTTTTGTTGGGGATTTGGTCTATTCGGCAGTGGTACCAACTGGGTGTATGTCAGTATTGCTAATTTCGGTGGCATGCCAACCGCGGTCAATATTCTGCTGGTCATATTACTTGCCGCCTATCTCTCGCTCTATCCTGCTTTATTCGCTGGCTTACTCAATCGTCTCTTCGCAAAAACAAACGGGGTAAGGCTGGCTGTAGCAGCACCTGCATTATGGCAACTCACCGAATTCCTGCGAGGCTGGATTCTAACCGGTTTCCCCTGGCTACAATTCGGCTATAGCCAATTAGATGGTCCAATGAAAGCCATTGCACCAATTTTGGGTGTTGAGGCCATCACTTTCCTGTTAATGGCTGTCAGCGGGTTATTCGTTCTGGCCGTCATACATCGGAAAATAGCCGCTGGTATTATCGCTGCCGCCATTCTGCTATTACCGTGGTCAATACGCCATTATCAGTGGTACAGCCTACTACCTGAAAAAACTGTTGATGTCGCGCTGGTTCAGGGAAATATTCCACAGTCCCTGAAATGGGACCCCAAAATGCTCAGCGAAACGATGGACATCTACATGAGCAACAGCCTGCCATACATTGGCAAAACACCGATAATCATCTGGCCGGAATCTGCTATTCCTTCATTGGAAAGTTATCAACGCCACTTTCTAACAAAATTGGATGAGCTGTTACGCAATCAACACACCAGCCTTATTACCGGTATTGTCGATGAAAGAGCCGTTGGCAACAGTGATAAGATCTATAACAGCGTGATTGTCCTCGGCGATAAAAAGCCTTATCAATATCCGGCTGCTATTCGCTACGATAAATATCATCTGGTACCATTTGGTGAATTTGTTCCACTGGAATCGCTACTCCGCCCTCTGGCGCCATTCTTCAACTTACCTATGTCTTCATTCAGCCGTGGCAACTACATTCAACCACAGCTTTCTGTTGCAGGATATAACCTGACCACCGCTATTTGTTATGAAATTATACTGGGTGAGCTGGTTCGTGCGAATTTCAAACCGGATACTGAATTCTTACTCACTATTTCCAATGATGCTTGGTTTGGTGGTTCAATTGGCCCCTGGCAACATTTCCAAATGGCACGCATGCGTTCCCTCGAATTAGGACGCCCATTACTACGGAGTACCAATAACGGTATTACAGCCGTTATCAGCCCGGACGGAGACGTGCAAGCAGCACTCCCACAATTTACCCGTAATGTTTTGGCAGCTAAAGTGACACCAGCAACCGGGATAACACCCTATGCTCGCTGGGGTAACTGGCCGGTATGGATAATTACCGTATTGTTCGCCCTGTTTGCCTTAACGTATAACCGCCGTAAATCTTAATTCGAATATCCATCTTGATTCGAATATCTATATAGCCAAAAGGGAGCAAAACTGCTCCCTTGAGATTGTCGATTTAACATTATTAATCGGCCCTATCAACCTATGGAATCGTCTGGCAATGGGAATGAAATATACCTTGCCCAATTCTGCCATTGACCCATGCTAACCCTCAATAACTGATATCACTCTATGTTATACAAATAACCTACTTAAACAACTTACTGGTATCAATTTTACCCTTCTTTATTATTTTGGCATGCTAATTGCTGTTATCTCTATGAATGAAAAGGAAAATAGCTGTTTCACTAACCAAAAATGGGAAAACGCACTAAAAAAATGATAATCACTCACCTTTATTGTGCAAGATAAACAACATTGTTCATTTATAGTGCGAGACAGCTCCCGAAATAGAAACAATTCATTTTCATTGCCTAACCCTTTTGTACTATTTTTTAACACTATATATACATATAACAGCAAATGATCCTCGATTAAAAACAAATCACAGAGAGACTTTTGCAAACACAACATCGCAACGATAACCACATTAAAGGAGTTGTATATGCGTATGCGTAACCTAGTATTAACCATGATGTTACTTGGCATGGCGGGGGCTGTTCAGGCCGAAGAATTAACGGGAACACTGAAAAAGGTTAAAGATGATGGAGTGATCATTGTGGGACATCGTGAATCCTCCGTACCTTTTGCTTACTACGATAATCATCAAAAAGTCGTCGGCTACTCTCAGGATTATTCTAATCTGATTGTTGAAGCAGTGAAGAAGAAACTGGACATGCCAAATCTGCAAGTAAAATTGATACCCGTGACTTCGCAAAATCGCATCCCATTACTACAAAATGGAACTTATGATTTCGAATGCGGTTCCACTTCCAATAACCTTGAACGTCAGAAACAAGTCACTTTCTCTAACAGCATCTTTATTATTACGACGCGTTTGCTGACTAAAAAAGGTTCCGGTATAAAAGATTTCCCAGATTTGGCAGGTAAAAATGTCGTTGTCTCAGCAGGTACGACTTCTGAAATATTGCTGAATAAACTGAACGATGAGAAAAACATGAAAATGCGCATCATCAGTGCAAAAGATCATGGTGACTCATTCCGTACTTTGGAATCTGGCCGTGCAATCGCCTTTATGGTGGATGATGCACTACTAGCAGGTGAACGCGCCAAAGCGAAAAAACCTGAACAGTGGGAAATTGTTGGTACACCTCAGTCTAGAGAAGCCTATGGTTGTATATCACGCAAAGACGATCTTCAATTCAAGAAGCTGATCGATGAGACCATTGTTCAAGCGCAAACCTCCGGAGAGGCAGAGAAATCATTTGAGCGCTGGTTCAAACACCCCATTCCACCCAAGAACTTGAATTTGAATTTCTCTTTATCTGATGAAATGAAAGCACTATTTAAATCGCCAAATGATAAGGCACTTGACTAGAAATATAATTAAAAAAATGACTATTTGATTGGCGTCACAGGGTGCGAGGTGGTCGTTCCCTACCTCGCTTTTTTCTCAGCCAATCAATCGTTTTCAGGGGATCAAGCTACACCCTAACAGGGAGTATTATTATGTCAATCGATTGGAATTGGGGCATCTTTTTGCAAGCTGCCCCTTTCGGCAATACGACTTATCTAGGCTGGTTGATAGCTGGATTTCAGGTGACGATTGCCTTGTCTATCTGCGCCTGGATTATCGCTTTCATTGTCGGCTCACTGTTCGGCATCTTACGCACTGTTCCCAATAAAATATTATCTGGGATAGGTACCTGTTATGTTGAGCTCTTTCGTAACGTACCACTGATAGTTCAATTTTTTATCTGGTATCTGGTTGTACCTGAACTACTACCAGAAAAAATCGGTCTGTGGTTTAAAACTGAACTGGACCCTAATATCCAATTTTTTCTCTCATCCACTGTCTGTTTAGGTCTTTTCACTGCTGCTCGGATATGTGAGCAGGTTCGTGCCGCCATACAATCACTACCACTCGGTCAAAAAGCGGCAGGGCTGGCAATGGGGCTAACTCTGCCACAAACCTATCGCTATGTCCTATTACCCAATGCCTATCGAGTGATTATTCCACCCATGACATCAGAAATAATGAATCTGGTGAAAAACTCCGCTATTGCCTCCACTATTGGTCTGGTAGATATGGCAGCACAAGCAGGTAAGTTACTTGATTACTCAGCACATGCTTATGAAACATTTACGGCGATTACATTAGCTTATATCGGAATCAATCTGGTGATTATGCTTGCCATGCACTTGCTTGAGAAAAAAGTGCGTTTACCGGGTAATATTGGAGGTCAATAAATGTACGAGTTTGACTGGAGTTCGATTATCCCCAGTATCCCATTTCTGCTACAAGGCTTAGTCATTACCGCAAAAATCACGATTATTGCTGTTGTTGTCGGTATTCTCTGGGGAACCGTGCTAGCCGTTATGCGGCTCTCTTCGGTAAAAATACTGAGCTGGTTTGCCACTTTATATGTCAATCTGTTCCGTTCTGTACCACTAGTTATGGTACTGTTATGGTTCTACCTGATTGTGCCTAGTCTAGTGCAAAATGTTCTGGGGATTTCTCCGAAAACAGATATTCGTTTAATTTCAGCTATGGTTGCATTCGCCTTTTTCGAAGCGGCTTACTATTCAGAAATTATCCGGGCGGGAATTCAGAGTATCTCCCGCGGGCAATCTTCGGCAGCACTGGCATTGGGTATGACACCAATGCAAAGTATGAGACTGGTTATCCTGCCTCAAGCATTCCGTGCGATGACCCCGCTGTTACTGACTCAGGGTATCGTACTGTTTCAAGACACCTCATTGGTGTATGTGCTCAGTCTAGCGGACTTTTTCCGTACTGCGGCAAATATCGGTGAGCGTGATGGCACTCAGGTCGAAATGATCCTATTTGCTGGTTTGGTTTATTTTATTATTAGTATTGCCGCATCTATGCTGGTTAACTATTTGAAGAAAAGGACTGTTTGATGATCTCCCTGAAAAATGTATCCAAGTGGTATGGCCAATTTCAGGTTCTCTCCGACTGCTCAACTGAAGTTAAAAAAGGTGAAGTCGTTGTGGTCTGTGGCCCATCTGGCTCAGGCAAATCCACCCTGATAAAAACGGTCAATGGCCTGGAATCCATCCAACAGGGTGAAATTCTGGTTAATGACATTAAAGTTAATGATAAAAACACCCATCTGGCACAACTACGCTCTAAAGTCGGCATGGTGTTCCAACATTTTGAGCTGTTCCCCCATCTTTCCATCATTGAGAATTTAACTCTAGCGCAGATTAAAGTGCTTAATCGCAATAAAAAAGCGGCGGAAGAAAAGGGGTTGAAATTACTTGAACGCGTTGGACTTGCCAGTCAAGCGAATAAATTCCCGTCTCAACTTTCCGGTGGTCAACAGCAACGTGTAGCAATCGCCCGAGCCCTTTGTATGGACCCGATTGCCATGCTATTTGACGAACCTACTTCCGCACTCGACCCTGAAATGATCAATGAAGTGCTCGATGTCATGGTTAAACTGGCAGATGAAGGGATGACCATGATGGTTGTTACTCACGAAATGGGCTTCGCTCGTAAAGTAGCCAACCGAGTTATCTTTATGGATGAAGGCAGAATTGTTGAAGATAGCAAAAAAGAAGATTTCTTTGCGAATCCAAAATCAGATCGCGCCAAAGAATTTCTCGCTAAAATTCTTCACTAACCTCATTTCATCCCCGGTGGTGGCTCCCGTCGCCATCGGATTTTCCCTCAGAACCTCTGTTTCTTATATATCAAATCAGATATGCTATGCCGACCTCATATTTTACCAACTAAATGATTGCTACAAACGTAGCTTTTTACTCACCATAGGATCATCGGTGCCATGCGAGAACAATACCGCCCAGAAGATATAGAGCCGCAAGTTCAGCTTCACTGGCAAGAGAAGCAAACTTTCAAAGTGACAGAAGACAACAGCAAAGAGAAATATTACTGCCTGTCCATGCTACCTTACCCTTCTGGTCGACTACACATGGGCCATGTACGTAACTACACTATTGGCGATGTTATCTCCCGCTATCAGCGTATGCTTGGCAAAAACGTTCTGCAACCTATCGGTTGGGACGCGTTTGGCCTGCCTGCGGAAGGTGCCGCGGTCAAAAACAATACCGCACCTGCTCCGTGGACCTATGCCAACATCGAATATATGAAAGGTCAATTGAAAACACTGGGCTTCGGTTACGACTGGGATCGTGAAGTCACAACCTGTACCCCGGAATATTACCGTTGGGAACAGTGGTTCTTCACCAAATTGTATGAAAAGGGCTTGGTTTATAAAAAAACCTCCGCAGTTAACTGGTGTCCCCACGATCTGACTGTTCTGGCTAATGAACAAGTGGTCGATGGCTGTTGCTGGCGTTGTGATAGCAAAGTTGAACGTAAAAAAATTCCGCAATGGTTTATCAAGATCACTGATTATGCCGAAGAGTTGTTAAATGATCTGGATACGCTGGAAGAGTGGCCTGAACAAGTCAAAACCATGCAGCGCAACTGGATTGGTCGTTCTGAAGGGGTAGAAATCACTTTTGATGTGGCTGATAGTCAGGAGAAGCTGACCGTTTATACCACTCGTCCTGATACGTTCCTGAGTGCCACTTATGTTGCGGTTGCCGCAGGTCATCCTCTGGCAAAACAAGCAGCAGAAAATAACCCTGAACTGGTTACTTTCATTGATGAGTGCCGTAATACCAAAGTTGCAGAAGCAGATATGGCAACAATGGAGAAGAAAGGCATAGCAACCGGTATGTTTGCTATTCATCCATTGACCAAAGAAAAAGTGGCAATCTGGGTTGCAAACTTCGTCCTGATGGAATACGGCACCGGTGCTGTCATGGCAGTGCCTGGTCACGATCAACGCGACTGGGAATTTGCGACAAAATATAACCTGCCAATAAAAGCCGTTATTCTGGATAGCGAAGGCAATGAACCAAACGTCCATGAAGCGCCTGTAACAGATAAGAATATCCTGTTTAATTCCGGTGAATTTAGCGGCCTGAATCACGAAGATGGTTTCAATGCTATTGCTGATAAACTGGTGGAAATGGGCGTAGGTAAACGTAAAGTCAACTATCGTCTGCGTGACTGGGGAGTTTCTCGTCAACGTTATTGGGGCGCTCCTATTCCAATGGCAACGCTGGAAGATGGCACAGTTGTTCCGGTTCCAGCAGCTCAACTGCCAGTTATTCTGCCAGAAGATGTCAAAATGGACGGCATCACCAGCCCAATTAAAGCTGATCCTGAGTGGGCGAAAACCACTATCAACGGCCAACCAGCACTACGTGAAACAGATACCTTCGATACTTTTATGGAGTCTTCTTGGTACTACGCTCGCTACACCTGTCCAGATTATGACAAGGGCCTGCTCAATCCAGCAGCAGCTAACTATTGGCTGCCAGTTGACCAATACATCGGTGGTATCGAACATGCTATCATGCATCTGATGTATTTCCGCTTCTTCCATAAACTGATGCGTGATGCTGGCCTGGTCAATTCCAATGAACCCGCTAAGCGCCTGTTATGCCAAGGCATGGTTCTGGCCGATGCTTTTTATTACCTCGGCAAAGATGGTGAAAAAATCTGGGTTTCCCCAGCTGATACTATTGTTGAGCGTGATGATAAAAGCCGTATCATTAAAGCGATGGATAAAGAAGGCCATGAACTGGTTTATACCGGCATGAGCAAAATGTCTAAATCCAAAAACAACGGTATTGACCCACAATTGATGGTAGAAAAATATGGTGCTGATACCGTTCGCCTATTTATGATGTTCGCGGCTCCACCAGAGCTGACGCTAGAATGGCAAGAATCCAGTGTTGAAGGGGCAAATCGCTTCCTGAAACGTGTATGGCGCCTAGTTTATGAACATAGCAGCAAAGGGGCAACGCAACCGCTAAACATCACAAACCTGACAATGGAACAAAAAGATCTATTCCGAGATCTGCACAAAACCATTGCTAAAGTCACAGATGATGTCGGTCGCCGCCAGGCATTCAATACTGCTATCGCTGCCGTAATGGAATTGATGAATAAACTGGCCCGCGCACCACAGGAAACTGAGCAGGATCGCGCTCTGATGCAGGAGGCTCTGTTGGCGGTTGTCCGTATGTTGTCACCAATAACTCCTCATGCTTGCTTTATTATGTGGCAAGCTCTGGGTGGTGAAGGTGATATTGATACGGCTGATTGGCCACAAGCTGATGAACAAGCAATGGTTGACGATACCAAGTTAGTCGTCATTCAAGTTAACGGTAAAGTGCGTGGTCGTGTTACTGTGCCAGCCGATGCAGCTAAAGAATATGTTCATGATATGGCAGCAAAAGAGTACGGTGTGGCGAAATACCTTGAAGACGTCACTATTCGCAAAGTCATTTATGTACCAGGCAAACTACTGAATCTGGTCGTCGGCTAATAAAGGAGGCAATGTGCGACATCGTATTTTAACGTTGTTGCTGGGGTTGGCGGTGCTGGTCACCGCTGGCTGCGGTTTTCATCTGCGCGGCACCACTCAGGTGCCACCGGAACTCAAAAAGCTGCAATTAACAAGCGGTGACCCATACGGGCCACTGGCCCGTTCCGTTCGCCAACAGCTTCGTCTGAATAATGTCACTATCCTTGAGGATGGTAGCGCTGATGTTCCTGTTTTGAAGTTAATTAACTCTTCTGAAAATAAAGATACTGTCTCTATTTTCCAAGATGGTAAGGCGGCTGAACGCCAATTGACACTGAATGTCGATGCTCAGGTTATTATGCCAGACGGTAGCGTATACCCGCTGCGATCCAGGGTTGACCGCTCTTTTTTCGACAACCCATTAGAGGCCCTGGCGAAAGATGCTGAAAACGAGATAATCAATCAGGAAATGCGTGAACAAGCTGCTCGCCGGTTAGTTCGCCAGTTATTGACCGTTCACAACGCAGAAAAGCAGAAAGCCAGAGAAAAACAGGTGGGACAGCAAGCTGCGCAAGCACAATGATCAAACTCTATCCCGAACAATTGATTTCGCAGCTCAATGAGGGGCTGCGAAACTGTTATCTAATATGGGGTAATGAACCCCTACTATTACAGGAAAGCCAGGATCATATTCGCAAGGCTGCTGAAAAACACGCTTTCACTGAACACTTCACCTATACACTGGATAATCACACCGAGTGGGATGAGATATTCAATATTTGTCAGTCATTAAGTCTGTTTGCTAGCCGTCAAACACTCACTTTACTACTGCCGGAAAATGGCCCCAATGCAACCATAACCGAACAACTGGTGAAACTGGCTGGACTACTTCATCCAGATATACTGCTAATACTACGTGGTTTGAAATTGACCAAGGCTCAGGAGAACAGTAACTGGTTCAAAATACTAGGAAAAAACGGTGTTTATGTCAGTTGTCAGTCCCCCGAACAGAACCGTCTGCCGCAATGGGTTGCACACCGGGCCAAAGCCATGAAATTGGCACTGGAAGAACAAGCCAATCAACTACTGTGTTATTGTTATGAAGGAAATTTACTGGCGTTAGCTCAGGCACTTGAGCGACTTTCCCTGCTATACCCAGACGGTAAACTGACCTTACATCGTGTCGAAAATGCGGTGAATGACGCGGCTCACTTTACACCTTATCACTGGGTAGACTCGCTATTATCAGGTAAAGCAAAACGAGCCTGGCATATTCTGAAACAGTTAAAACAGGAAGATTACGAAGCTGTTATTCTATTACGTACCGTACAGCGTGAATTACTGTTGCTACTCACGCTGAAACGTCAAAGTACCACAACCCCGATGAAAACACTGTTAGATCAGCATCGGGTATGGCAAAACCGCCGTCCATTACTGACAAGCGCACTGCAACGTCTCACTCAACATGATTTGCAGCAAGCAATTCATTTACTTGTACAGATGGAACGCCAGATCAAACAGGATTACGGCCAGTCTATTTGGTCAGATTTAGAAACGCTTTCTATGCTGTTATGTGGAAAAACCTTACCTGAGAGCTTTTTTAATGCCTCATGCCATTGATTCTACTTGCCCGAAACAACCCGTTATTAAAGCATTATTTGGTGGAACATTCGATCCCATCCATTACGGGCACTTACAACCAGTTGAAACCTTGGCATATCAAACTGGCCTGGATCAAGTGATTTTACTACCAAATCACGTTCCCCCACACCGCCCACAACCGGAAGCCACTGCACAACAGCGGCTTGAAATGGTACAACTGGCAGTACAGGATAGCCCACTGTTTACCGTCGATAAGCGTGAACTGGAGCGCACTATCCCCTCTTACACAATTGATACGCTAGAGTCATTCCGTCAGGAACTTGGTAACAAACAACCACTAGCATTTATAATCGGCCAAGATGCTTTGTTATCACTGCACACTTGGCATCGTTGGCAAGAATTATTGAGTTTCTGCCATCTGCTGGTTTGTGCTCGCCCCGGTTATCAAACCCAGTTTTCTACAACCGAAATGCAACACTGGCTTACAGAACATCAAATCTGCGATCCAAACCAGCTTGGCAGTAAACCTAACGGTTATATCTATCTGGCAGATACACCTCTGCTGCCGATCTCAGCAACAGACATCCGTCAACGCCACCAGCAAGGGTTAAGTTGTGACGATTTACTCCCCCTTTCAGTACAAAAGTATATAGATTCACAGGGGTTATATCGCCAATAGCGGAATCTGCCTCGATTAGTCGCTTAGTTGACTTACCCTTAAGTGACCTGACATGCTATTATTCCGCACTATTTAATCAATTGTGATAAAAAATAAGGATGAGCCTTTTGCAAGGTAAAGAACTCCAACAGTTTGTTATTGATAAGCTTGAAAACTCCAAAGCACAGGATATTGTTTCCCTTGATGTCCAAGGGAAATCAAGTATTACCGATTGCATGATTGTCTGCACCGGAACTTCCAACCGCCATCTGATGTCTGTCGCAGATAATCTGGTTGATGACTGTCGCGCAAGCGGCCTGATCCCACTTGGCGTTGAAGGACAAGGCGTATCTGACTGGATTGTCGTAGACCTCGGTGAAGTTATCGTACATGTCATGCAAGAAGAGAGCCGCCGCATGTACGAACTCGAAAAGCTTTGGAGCTGAGTTTGAAGCTGCAATTAATTGCTGTAGGTACAAAAATGCCGGACTGGATACAGGCCGGCTTTACAGATTATTTGCGTCGTTTTCCCAAAGACATGCCATTTGATCTGATAGAAATCCCGGCTGGCAAACGGGGGAAAAATGCGGATATTAAACGCATTCTGGAAAAAGAAGGCGAACAAATGCTAGCCACTGTCAGCAAAGGCAGCCGTATTGTCACCCTGGACATTCCGGGTTCCCGCTGGGAAACGCCTCAATTGGCGCAACAGCTTGAACATTGGAAACGGGATGGTAGAGATGTCAGTTTGTTGATAGGTGGGCCAGAAGGTCTCGCTCCGGCATGTAAAGCTGCCGCAGAACAAAGCTGGTCACTGTCACCGCTAACCTTACCCCATCCTCTGGTCCGAGTTTTGGTTGCGGAAAGCCTGTACCGGGCATGGAGTATTACGACCAATCATCCCTATCATCGGGAATAATTTGGTTATCAACGGATAAAAGCGAATTTCTGGCAATGGGATGAAGAATAAACGTACCCCTTTTCGTGATTATACGGCTGAATCAGCCCTATTTGCTCGCCGCGCATTAGTGGCATTTATTATCATCCTGGTACTGACTGGTATCCTGATTGCCAATCTTTACCATTTACAAATCACCCGCCACGAAGACTATCAAACCCGTTCAAACGAAAACCGTATTAAACTGGTTCCAATTGCGCCAAGCCGCGGGATCATTTATGACCGCAACGGTACGCCATTGGCACTTAATCGAACTATCTATCAGTTAGAAATCATACCTGAAAAGGTAGAACACCTTGAGCAAACGCTGAATGATTTACGTAATGTTATCGATCTGACTGACGAAGATATTGCCAACTTTGAAAAAGAGCGTAAACGCTCGCGCCGCTTTACCTCTATTCCATTGAAAACTTCACTTGATCATATTCAAGTAGCACGCTTTGCCGTTAACCAATATCGTTTCCCTGGTTTTGAAATAAAAGGCTACCAACGCCGCTTCTATCCTTATGGTTCAGCACTGACACATATCATCGGCTATGTTGCTAAAATTAATGATAAAGATGTAGAACGATTGGATAAAGAAGGTATTTTACCTAATTACGCCGCTACCCATGATATCGGCAAACTGGGTATTGAACGCTATTATGAAACTGTTTTACACGGCAAAACGGGTTATGAAGAAGTCGAAGTGAATAACCGAGGCCGGGTGATACGCCAATTACATGAACAACCACCACAGGCCGGACAAGATATTTACCTCACTATCGATCTCGAATTGCAGATTTACATTGAGAAACTCCTCACAACCAGCCGTGCTGCGGTCGTTGTCAGTGATCCACGTAATGGGGAAATCCTGGCACTGGTATCTAACCCAAGCTATGATCCAAACCTATTCGTAAACGGTATCTCCAATAAGAACTACCAGGAGCTATTAAACAATCCTGATAGGCCGCTTATTAATCGTGCTACTCAAGGAATCTATCCTCCAGCTTCGACAGTGAAACCTTTTATTACCGTTGCAGCACTAAGTACAGGCGTTATCAATAAAAATACCACCATTTTTGATCCGGGTTGGTGGCAATTACCGGGTTCAGAAAAACGCTACCGTGACTGGAAACGTTGGGGACACGGTAGTCTCAATGCACATAGAGCCATTGTAGAATCGGCGGATACTTTCTTCTATCAAGTTGCCTATGATATGGGAATTGATCGTCTATCTGAATGGATGACCAAGTTCGGCTATGGCGAATATACTGGAATCGACCTAGCCGAAGAACGCACCGGTATCATGCCTACCCGCGAATGGAAACAAAGAAAATATAAAAAACCTTGGTATCAAGGAGATACCATTCCTGTGGGTATCGGCCAGGGATATTGGACAGCAACCCCCATTCAAATGGTAAAAGCGCTGATAACCTTAATTAACGACGGTAATGTAAAAACACCACATCTTCTGCTAAGCAAGAAGCTGAAAGGTGAGATGATCCCTTATCAACAAATAGAAAATATTCAGATCGGTGATATCCATTCAGGATATTGGGAATTGGCAAAAAGCGGCATGTACGGTGTTGCTAACCTGCCAAACGGTACCGGCCACAAAAGTTTTATCGGTACGCCTTATAAAGCAGCGATCAAATCGGGAACAGCACAGGTCTACAGTTATGAAACCTACAATGCCAGTAAAATTGCTGAGCATTTACGGGATCATAAGCTGATGATCGCTTTCGCTCCTTATGAAAATCCGACAGTAGCCCTTTCCATTATTTTAGAGAATGGTGGTGCAGGCCCAGCAGTGGGAACTCTTGTTCGCCAAATCCTCGACCATGTACTATTAGGGGATAACAACACAACATTGCCGAATGCTGTCCCTACACTTCCCGGAACAGAAAGTGACTGATTAACACCATGACAGAAAACCAAAAAAGGGTTCCTCTCTGGACCAGATTACATATCGACCTACCATTACTCCTGTGCATTTTGGCATTGCTGATATACAGCGCTTTTGTTATGTGGAGTGCCAGTGGTCAAGATATGGGTATGATGGAGCGCAAAATTAGCCAAATTGGTGCTGGGCTGGTTGTCATGCTCATCATGGCGCAAATTCCACCAAGAGTTTATGAAAGCTGGGCGCCCCATCTCTATATTGTTTGTGTCATTTTACTGATTTTTGTCGATGCTTTCGGGCAAATAAGTAAAGGTGCCCAACGCTGGCTGGATTTAGGAATCATCCGCTTCCAACCTTCTGAAATTGCCAAAATAGCCGTACCACTGATGATCGCACGCTTTATGAACCGCGATTTATGTCCCCCATCACTGAAAAATACGACTATCGCTCTGATGCTTATTTTTCTGCCTACTTTACTGGTTGCCGCTCAGCCAGACTTGGGGACTTCAATTCTGATCGCGGCTTCTGGCCTGTTTGTCTTGTTCCTTTCGGGCATGAGTTGGCGGTTGATCGGTATCGCAGCTCTACTGTTAACCAGCTTTATCCCCATCTTGTGGTTCTTCCTGATGCATGGCTATCAGCGCGATCGCGTCATGATGCTACTTGATCCAGAAAGCGATCCACTAGGTAAGGGTTACCATATTATTCAATCAAAAATCGCGATTGGCTCCGGTGGTTTATCAGGTAAAGGCTGGCTATTAGGAACACAATCTCAATTGGAATTTCTGCCAGAACGTCATACAGATTTCATATTTGCCGTACTGTCAGAAGAACTTGGTTTGATTGGCGTACTACTGTTATTAACATTATATATGTTATTAATTACTCGTGGGCTGGTTATCGCAACCAGAGCACAGAACACTTTTGGCCGGGTTATGGTTGGCGGCCTAATGTTAATTCTATTTGTTTATATCTTCGTCAATATCGGCATGGTGAGTGGTGTCCTGCCTGTAGTAGGCGTTCCTTTGCCATTTGTCAGTTATGGCGGCTCAGCGTTAATCGTCTTAATGGCGGGTTTCGGCATTATCATGTCGATTCACACACACAGAAAATTGTTGTCCAAAAGTTTATAGAGAAGAGGTTTCAATGCGTCAACACTGGCTTATATTCGGCATGATTGCAGCCCTGCTATCTGGCTGTACTACTCCTGACAAACAAAAACTTGCCCCGTTACCCGTAGTACCAACGCAGGATGTTCTGGGTGCAGAACCTCGCTATGAGCCTTATCATCCTAGCGCCAATGATGATTATCAGATGAACGGACATACTTATCACATTGTGCAAGCCCCCTCTCAGTTTAGTGAGACAGGTTATGCTAGTTGGTACGGTGAAGAATCTAGCGGCAAAATGACCGCAATTGGTGAACGTTTTAATCCTTATGCTCTGACAGCCGCCCATCCTACCCTGCCAATTCCAAGTTATGTCCGTGTGACCAATTTGAGCAATGGTCGCATGATGATTGTTAGAGTCAATGACCGTGGTCCTTATAAACCAGGGCGAATTATCGATCTATCGAAGGCTTCCGCTGAACGGTTAAACCTAACTCAAAGTACCAAAGTTAAGGTTGATTTTATTGAGGTTGCCCAGGACGGTTCTGTATCCGGTCCCGGTACCATTGGCAGCCAGATAGTTAAACAGAGTTATGCTCTACCGGATAGACCAACGCTGACAACCAGTCCATTAGGAACACCAACAATGGAGAATATCCCTGATCAGACTAGCAGCCAGCCCTTAACAAATCAGCCGATGAAACTGACGATACAACCGGAAGCGACTGAACAACTCCCCACAATGAAGCTGCAACCACCTAAGCCTGTTACAAACAGTACTTCAATAGTCACAACGCCAACAGCCGCCTCAGCAAATGGTTTTATAGTTCAAGTTGGTGCTGTTAGCAGTGAGCAACGAGCAAAAAAGTGGCAACAAACACTGGCGCAACGCTTTAATGTTCAAGGCCGCGTAACTCAATATAATAACGTTTATCGTGTACAGTTAGGGCCATTCAACAATCGCCAGCAAGCTGCCGATTTACAACAAAAACTGGCTGACCAAATACAGCAATCTTCTTTTATCGTCAGTCCTTAATCGTTCTCTTACTGATATCTCACTTTGATTCAGATATCAGTAAGAGGAGTAAAAAAATGTAAACCTGAGTCTTGTCAAAATTTGGCAATGTCAGTATTTTTTTCATTTGCTATGATGTGGCTCGATATCAATCTTTTCTCACGGATGTTGTCAAACTAACCATGAAATATACAACCACTTCTCGTTTTATAAAAAGCACCACCTTGGGTATTGCGCTGGCAATAAGTGCTTCTGCCTTTGCCAATGGGAATGATGTCAACCTGAAAACGATGATCCCAGGAGTGCCTCAGATTGATGCGGAAGCTTATATCCTTATCGACTATAACTCAGGCAAAGTGCTGGCTGAGATGAATGCAGATGCACGCCGTGATCCTGCCAGTCTGACAAAAATGATGACCAGCTATGTTATTGGTCAAGCAATCAAATCAGGCAAAATCCACCCAAATGATATGGTCACTGTTGGTACTGACGCATGGGCAACCGGTAATCCGGTATTTAAAGGCTCTTCCCTGATGTTCCTCAAGCCAGGCGATCAGGTCTCGGTTTCTATGTTATCCCGCGGTATAAACTTGCAATCCGGTAACGATGCCTGTGTTGCAATGGCAGATTATGTTGCCGGTAGCCAAGAATCTTTCGTTAATTTAATGAATGGTTATGTGAAATCGCTTGGATTAAAGAATACGAATTTCAAAACCGCTCATGGCCTGGATGCAGAAGGTCAATACAGCTCTGCCCGTGATATGGCATTGATTGGTCAAGCGCTGATCCGTGATGTTCCTGAAGAGTACACCATCTATAAAGAGAAAGAGTTTACCTACAACAATATCCGCCAGACAAACCGTAATGGCTTATTGTGGGATAAGAGTCTGAATGTCGATGGTATTAAAACCGGTCACACTAGCGCAGCGGGCTATAACCTAGTCGCTTCTGCAACGGAAGGCGATATGCGCCTGATTTCTGCGGTATTAGGAGGCCACACTTATAAAGGCCGTGAAACAGAAAGTAAGAAACTGCTGACCTGGGGTTTCCGTTTCTTTGAAACTGTTGCTCCTCTGAAAGCAAGCAAAGAATTCGCCTCTGAACCAGTCTGGTTTGGAGATAACGATAGGGTTCAATTAGGTGTTGATAAAGATGTTTATCTGACTATTCCCCGTGGGCGTCTGAAAGATCTGAAAGCCAGCTATGTCATGAATAATAGTGAATTACATGCACCACTGGCGAAAAATCAAGTCGTAGGTACTATCAACTTTCAACTTGATGGCAAAACTATTGAACAGCAGCCTTTAGTCGTCATGAATGAAGTAAAAGAAGGCAGCATCTTCGGCCGCTTTATCGATTACATCAAGCTACTATTTCATCATTGGTTTGGCTAATTCTTGAGATAATTAAGCGATAAACAGAGTCCATCAAAGCGAATCGGACTACCGCCCAATCGCAATAAGCATCTCCGCGTTTTAAAGCGGAGGAAAGTATCAAATTTTACAGAAGAAACTGACCGTGCGTATCGCGGAAAGCAAAACAGGAGCGCCCATGAAAACGAAATTAAATGAACTGCTTGAGTTCCCTTGTTCATTCACTTACAAAGTGATGGGCTTGGCGGAGTCTGAGCTAGTCAATCAGGTCGTTGAAGTGGTTCAACGTCATGCGCCGGGCGATTACTCTCCACAAGTGAAGCCAAGCAGCAAAGGTAACTACCACTCAGTGTCCATTACTATCAATGCGACTCATATTGAACAAGTAGAAACGCTGTATGAAGAATTAGGTAACCTTGAATTGGTACGGGTAGTATTGTAATACACACTAGAGAAATCCCCTATAATTTCACAGGGGATTCTTTATCTATCAGGAATACTACAGTTTCAGGCGCACTAAACTGGTGAGAAGCTCTTCTGAGGGTTATACTGACCAAATCTTATAGCTATCAAATGAAGTTTCAATTGCAACATAAAACGATTTTCTTACGTCAATTAGGAATACAACCCTACGAGCCGATTTCTGATGCAATGCACTTGTTTACTGAGCAGCGAGATACTAATACACCTGATGAAATCTGGCTGGTACAGCATCCAAAAGTCTTTACTCAAGGACAAGCAGGTAAAGCTGAGCATTTGCTGTCCCTCGGTGATATTCCGGTTATTCAATCCGATCGTGGTGGACAAGTCACCTATCATGGCCCTGGTCAGCAGGTTATGTATGTCATGATTGACATTAAACGCGCCAAAATTGGTGTACGGCAACTGGTTACGGCGATAGAGGATACTGTCATTAAAACCCTTGCTCACTTTGGTGTGAAAGCCCATGCCCGCCCGGATGCCCCTGGTGTCTACGTCAATGAAGCAAAAATTTGCTCTCTTGGATTACGGATACGTAAAGGTTGTTCTTTCCACGGACTAGCCCTCAATATCGCAATGGATTTAGAACCCTTCCTGCGTATTAACCCTTGTGGCTATGCCGGCATGAAAATGATTCAACTCAGTGACTTAGTTCCTGGAATTACTGTTGAACAAGTACAACCTGTTTTGGTAGAGAAATTTTGCCAGCAGTTAGGATTTAAACTGAACAGTTAAAGATGCTATAATTTTTTAACATTTTTCAAAAATTTTTTAATTATTTATCATACAGTAGACTGAATGATAAATCTCAACCTGATGAATTTAACACTGGAACCAGCACGATTATGAGTAAACCAATTCAGATGGAACGCGGAGTTAAGTACCGCGACGCAGACAAAATGGCGCTGATCCCTGTCAAAACAGTGATGACCGAACGTACAGAAATCTTGCGTAAACCTGAGTGGATGAAAATCAAACTTCCTGCGGATTCCAGCCGCATTCAGGGCATCAAATCTGCCATGCGCAAAAATGGTCTGCATTCCGTTTGTGAAGAAGCGTCTTGCCCTAACCTGGCAGAATGCTTCAATCACGGTACAGCAACCTTTATGATCCTTGGCGCAATTTGCACCCGCCGTTGCCCTTTCTGTGATGTTGCGCACGGCCGCCCAATGGCACCTGACACCAATGAACCCGTAAAACTGGCACAAACCATTAAAGACATGGCACTGCGCTACGTTGTCATCACCTCCGTTGACCGTGATGATCTACGTGACGGTGGTGCTCAGCACTTTGCTGACTGCATCTCTGCTATTCGTGAAAAAAATCCATCCATTAAGATTGAAACCTTAGTTCCTGACTTCCGTGGACGTATGGATCGTGCACTTGAAATACTGACAGCGACACCGCCCGATGTCTTTAACCATAATCTGGAAAACGTACCCCGGGTTTACCGTCAGGTGCGCCCTGGTGCAAACTATGAGTGGTCATTAAAATTACTTGAAAAGTTCAAAGAAGCCCATCCTGATATTCCAACCAAATCGGGTCTGATGGTCGGTCTTGGTGAAACCAACGAAGAAATTCTTGATGTTATGCGTGATCTACGCCGCCACGGTGTGACTATGCTGACTCTGGGACAATATCTACAACCTAGTCGTCATCATTTACCGGTACAGCGCTACGTCAGCCCACAGGAATTTGATGAAATGAAAGAAGAAGCGTTAGCTATGGGGTTCACCCATGCCGCCTGTGGTCCATTTGTCCGTTCTTCTTATCATGCTGACTTACAAGCCAAAGGTGAAGAGGTCAAATAACCCAGTATCTTAGTGCCTATCCAAATAGGCGTAATTGTTGCAGGCAGTTTGAACACGGACAGCGCGGAAAAACCGGAGCGTACACGTAGTACGTGAGGATTTTGAGCACTGCCCAGGTTCAAAATGGCAAATAAAATAGCCCTATTGGATAGGCAGTTATTATGACTAATATTATTCTGGCTGTATTTATCGGAGGTGGCTTAGGCAGCGTATTACGTTGGTTTATCAGCCTCCGTCTTAATAATATTTCTTCTAATATCGCGATTGGCACCCTTACCGTTAACTGTATTGGCGCATTAATTATCGGACTAGGGTTAGCCTATTTTAATAAATCTACACATCTTGATCCGGCTTGGAAATTGATATTGACCACCGGTTTTTGCGGAGGTTTAACAACCTTTTCTACATTCTCTGTTGAAGTTGCTTATTTGTTACTGGACGGGAAACTAGGATGGGCACTGGGAACAGTTTTGCTTAATCTTTTTGGATCATTACTGATGACCATGTTAGCTTTCGTATTGATGCATGAACTTTAAATTAAAATTACCTACATATCATACAGGCCTCATACAAGCCAAAAAAAACCCGTTGTAATAACGGGTTTTCGAAATATGGAGTTAAAATCAGATAGCGACAACGTTTGCAGCAGATGGACCTTTAGCGCCGTCAGTGATTTCAAACTCTACTTTTTGACCTTCTGCCAAAGTTTTAAATCCGTTACTCTGAATAGCAGAGAAATGCACGAATACGTCTTTACTACCATCTTCTGGAGTGATAAACCCGAATCCTTTAGATTCATTAAACCACTTAACGTTACCTTTAATTTTTGACATCAAACTTACCTTTAACGTGAAAATTAAGACACAAAATCTGCGTCGCATACAGTACAACAAATAAGTTGGCTCACTGTCTACAACCAAGATCACGAAAAGCATAATAAAATACGATAGATCTTATCTTTATTTAGTTTTACTACTAAATAATACACATATATACCCTATGGATTTCAAGATGCATCGCGGCGGCAAGGGAGCGAATCCCCGGAAGCATAGATAACTATGTGACCGGGGTGAGTGAGTGCAGCCAACAAAGAGGCAACTTGAAAGATGACGGGTATATAAATATCTATAATCCTCCCTGGTCTTTTATCACACAAGTTATCTAATAAACAAATGACTAGGTTTTTTCATGTTCTAATAGCCAGCTTTTAATATTCAGGCCACCGGTATATCCCACCAATTTACCATCATGTCCAATAACACGATGACAAGGCACAATTAATGAGATCGGATTACGAGAATTAGCCATTCCTACCGCACGACAATAATTAACTGAACCTAATGCTAATGAAAGTTGCTTATAACTCCACACTTCTCCAAACGGGATCTTACATAACTGTAACCATACACGCTGCTGGAATTCAGTTCCTGCCGGGTTGAGTGGAACGGAAAACTCAGTTCGCTTACCCGCAAAATATCCCCGTAACTCTTTCACGCACTGCTTAGTAATATCATTTTTCACTTCAGGCGCTGTTTTTTCATCAACAAAATATAGACTGGTCACTCCCTTATCATCCGCAGTGATATGAATATACGGTTTAGGAAATCCTTTGGGTGTATCAAAATAGTGATGATACATAACCACCTCCATTGAAAAAAATATCAATCATTATAGAGATTAGAGTAAATCGTCTTTTCGACAAATTGCAATGATGAATTCAGTTGCTCCCTTACCACCGACTAGAAAACTTAAACTTGTCTGAAGGCGAAAAGCCTGCCAACAAACAGAGAATAACCCACATCGTAATTTTAATGATAGTTACTCGATGTAAAATTAACACTATATATAGTGTGGTTGAAATAAAATTTCACTATATATAGTATGATTCAAGTTCTGGCCTTTAGGTAAATTATTACTCATGAACCAAATTTTGCCATTACATGCCCACAAACTGACAAAGGAGTCGTTAATGAGCATTACCATTTATAGCAAACCGGACTGTGTACAATGCAGCGCAACCTATCAGGCGCTAAGCCGAAGAAATATTCCTTATCAGATTGTCGATTTAACCGAAAACCCGCAGGCTTTAGCGACTATCCGTGCTATGGGCTACCAGCAAATTCCTGTGGTTGTAGCAGGTACACAGCATTGGTCAGGATTTCGTCCAGATAAAATCAACGCATTAACCGAGAATTTATAGGTTTATTATGAATATAAATCCGCTGATCTATTTCTCCAGTTCATCCAGTAATAGCCATAGATTTGTTCAGAAACTGGAAATACCAGCCTTTCGTATTCCAATAAATCAATCAGACAGCCCATTAAACGTAACTTCTCCTTACATTTTACTGACCCCCAGTTACGGTGGTGGCAGTACTAAAGGCGCTGTTCCACCACAAGTGATCCGATTTCTCAATATCGCCGAAAACCGGGCATTCATCCGGGGAGTCATCGCGGCCGGGAATACCAACTTTGGCGAAGCTTACGGCATCGCTGGGCGGATAATTTCAGAGAAATGCCGGATACCCCTCCTATACCGTTTTGAACTGTTGGGTACTGAAGAAGATGTACAACGAGTACGCCAAGGTATTCAAAGGTTCTGGCAACATGATTCATTAGAGAATATGTAATTATGACTTTTCAAATTAATGCACAACAGGATTATCATGCTTTAAATGCCTTGCTCAATCTATACGATAGTGAAGAAAAGATTCAATTTGACAAAGACAAACTGGCTATTCATTATTATTTTCGCCAGCATGTAAATCCAAACACACTATTTTTCCATAGCCTAAAAGAGAAACTGGATTTCCTCCAACAAGAGGGATATTACGAAACAAACGTGCTGGAGCAATACGATTTTACTTTTATTAAAAAGCTCTTTCAGCAAGCCTATAGCAAAAAATTCCGCTTTCAAACCTTTCTGGGCGCATTCAAATATTACACCAGTTATACTCTGAAAACCTTCGATAATAAACGTTATCTAGAACGCTATGAAGATCGGATATGCATGGTAGCACTGACCCTAGCCCAAGGCGATCAAGTGCTGGCTTGTCGTCTAGTGGATGAGATGATCAGTGGCCGTTTTCAACCAGCAACGCCAACTTTTCTTAATTGCGGTAAGAAACAGCGAGGAGAATTGGTTTCCTGTTTCCTGCTACGCATTGAAGATAATATGGAATCCATCGGACGTTCAGTTAATTCAGCCTTACAGCTTTCAAAACGTGGCGGAGGGGTCGCATTCTTACTCAGTAATCTACGGGAAACAGGTGCACCGATAAAAATGATTCAAAATCAATCATCAGGTGTTATCCCAGTGATGAAAATGCTGGAAGATGCGTTTTCATACGCCAATCAACTCGGTGCACGCCAAGGTGCAGGGGCCGTTTATCTCCATGCTCATCATCCCGATATTCTTCGTTTTCTGGATACAAAACGGGAAAATACCGACGAAAAAATCCGTATAAAAACACTCTCTATTGGCGTCGTTATTCCTGATATCACTTTTAAGCTGGCTAAACATAATGAAGATATGTATCTATTCTCCCCTTATGATATTCAGCGGATTTATGGTGTGCCAATGTCCGAAATTAGCATGACAGAAAAATATACTGAAATGGTAAATAACCAACAAATTCAGAAATCAAAAATCAATGCTCGTGAATTTTTCATGACGTTAGCTGAGCTTCAATTCGAATCTGGTTATCCCTATATTATGTATGAAGACACGGTGAATAATGCTAATCCGATTAAAGGTCGGATTAATATGAGTAATTTATGTTCCGAAATTTTACAGGTTAACAGTGCCAGCGAATATGAAGAGGATTTAAGTTACCACCATATTGGGAAAGATATTAGTTGTAATCTGGGATCAATGAATATTGCTCATACAATGGATTCACCTGATTTTACCCTCTCTATTGAAACAGCTATCCGTGCTTTAACCGCGGTATCAGATATGAGCCATATCCGTTCAGTTCCTTCTATCGAAAAAGGAAATCAGGATTCCCATGCCATTGGTTTGGGGCAAATGAATCTTCACGGCTATCTGGCAAGAGAAAAAATTCATTATGGTTCTGAAGAGGGAATAGATTTCACCAATATCTATTTCTATATCGTCACTTATCACGCTCTGCGTACTTCCAATCAGATCGCCATTGAACGCAATAGCTACTTTAAAGGCTTTAAAGATTCTCGTTATGCCAGTGGTGAATTTTTCAATAAATATACAGAAAGAGCATGGCAACCTCAGACAAAAAAGGTCTCTCAATTGTTTGAACAAGCAGGAATAACCATTCCTAATCAACAAGACTGGCTTGAATTAAAAGCCTCAATTATGACTCATGGTATTTACAATCAAAATCTCCAAGCTATTGCTCCTACAGGTTCTATTTCATATATCAACAATTCAACCTCAAGCATTCACCCGATTGTATCCCGTATTGAGATCCGTAAAGATGGTAAAACAGGACGGGTATATTATCCAGCGCCATTTATGACGAATAATAATCTTGAATATTACCAAGATGCTTACGAAATAGGACCGGAAAAGATTATTGATACTTATGCTACAGCCACTCAACACGTCGACCAAGGATTATCCATGACACTTTTCTTCAAAGACGATTCCTCTACCCGTGATATTAACAAAGCCCAAATTTATGCCTGGCGTAAAGGAATTAAAACACTTTATTACATCCGTCTGAAACAAACTGCTCTGGAAGGTACGGAAGTACAAGATTGTGTTTCATGCTCACTATAAAATAATTCTGGAAATGTATTATGATCAGTAATCCTATACGCGCAATTAACTGGAATCGAATTGAAGATGACAAAGATCTAGAAGTTTGGAACCGACTGACAACTAATTTTTGGTTACCGGAAAAAATCCCATTATCCAATGATATTCCTTCATGGAATACACTGACGACAGAAGAAAAAAAGCTGACTATCCGGGTATTCACCGGGCTGACACTACTGGACACAATTCAGAACACTGTTGGTGCTCCAGCGTTAATGGAAGATGCCCTGACACCCCACGAAGAAGCAGTTATGTCCAACATTAGTTTCATGGAAGCTGTTCATGCACGTTCTTATAGCTCCATTTTTTCAACATTATGCCTAACAACTGATGTGGATGATACCTATCGCTGGAGTGAAAAGAATTTTTCATTACAGAATAAAGCCAAAATTATACTAAATTATTATAGTTATCATCATCCATTAAAGAAAAAAATCGCCAGTGTTTTTCTAGAATCATTTTTATTCTATTCAGGTTTCTATTTACCTATGTATTGGTCAAGTCGAGGAATATTAACAAATACAGCCGATTTAATCCGACTTATTATCCGAGATGAAGCCATTCACGGTTATTATATTGGATATAAATTTCAACAATCATTAAAAAAATATTCAACATTAGAGCAAAAAGAGATTAAAGAATTCACTTTTTCATTATTATTAGAATTATACGAAAATGAAATCAAATATACAGAAGAACTTTATGATATTGTTGGCTGGAGTGAAGATGTTAAAAAATTCTTGCATTATAATGCCAATAAAGCATTAATGAATCTTGGCTATGAAACCTTATTTCCGCCAGAAATGACAAATGTCAGCCCTACAATCCTCTCTGCATTATCACCGAATGCCAATGAAAACCATGATTTCTTTTCTGGTTCAGGTTCATCATATGTTATCGGTAAAGCAGTGAATACTGAGGATGAGGATTGGAATTTCTAAAGAGAATGATTTTATTTTATATAGAATACTTCAAAATAACCATAATACTCTAATATTTTAAAAACCAATATTATTAATCCTGTTTTTCTAACGATAAAATGCCATAAAATCCTTATATTTTTATGGCGTTTTTTCATGACTATTGCCATTTCTATGGATATTTTTTGCCATAAACAGCCGTTCATCTCATGCTAAACGGCAAAAAACATTAATATAGCTAATTAATTGTAAATAAAATTTCATTCCAATAAGATATAATCAACATTATAAACTAATAACCGATTCTATTTACAACATGGTGAATAATTTATTTGATAATTAAATAAAAAAATACATTAATAACAGCAACATAAATATGATTCATCCTTTTAATAACAGCATGAATTTAGCAAAATTAACTGCTAATAACAATGAAATAACTACAAATATATCTAATTTAAGTCATTCAATATCACTATTTTTACATTAATTATCATTAACATAGGGTTGTCAGGCTCTCTCAGTATGTTAGGGTATATATATTCAAAGAATCATGCAGAGATGAGTGATGCTTAACACCATTAAATAACCATTGAAAGGAAAGTAACTATTTCATGGCAATTAAACTTGAAGTTAAAAACCTCTATAAGATATTTGGCGATCATTCAGAATATGCTTTCAAATTACTGAATTCAGGTTTGAGCAAAGATCAGATATTTGAAAAGACAGGTATGACTGTTGGTATACAAAATGTCAATCTGACTATTGAAGAAGGCGAAGTATTTGTCATCATGGGATTATCTGGCTCCGGCAAATCCACAATGGTACGCCTTCTCAATCGTCTGATAAAACCGACTCGCGGCCAGGTTTTAATTGATGGTGAAGATATTTCTGAGATTTCAACAACAGCGTTAAGAGAAATTCGCCGTAACAAAATCAGTATGGTTTTCCAATCATTTGCACTGATGCCGCATTTAAACGTACTGGAAAACAGCGCCTTTGGTATGGAACTTGCTGGAATCACCAAACAAGAACGCAATAAAAAAGCGTTGGATGCACTAAAACAGGTAAACCTGGAAAACTATGCACAATCTTATCCAGATGAACTCTCAGGCGGGATGCGTCAGCGTGTAGGGCTTGCCAGAGCATTAGCTAATAACCCAGATATTTTGCTAATGGACGAAGCATTTTCTGCCCTTGATCCATTAATTCGTACAGAAATGCAAGATGAACTGTTAAGCCTGCAAGGCAATCAGCCACGGACTATCGTCTTTATCTCTCATGATTTGGATGAGGCAATGCGTATCGGAGACCGGATTGCCATTATGCAAGACGGTGTTGTTGTGCAGGTCGGGACACCTGATGAAATCTTGAATAATCCAGCGAATAACTATGTGAAAACTTTCTTTCGTGGCGTAGATATCAGCCATGTATTCAGTGCTAAAGACATTGCCCGTCGCCGTCCTGACTCTCTGCTTCATATTGCACCCGGTTTTGGTCCTCTTTCTGCATTGAAAGTCCTCGATGACGAAAACAGAAACTATGGTTACCTGATCGAACGTGGACAAAAATTCGCCGGTATCGTTTCCGTAAATTCATTGGAAAAAGCATTACGGGAAAAAAAACCTATCGAACACGCCATATTGGCGGAACCAACCTCCGTTGCCGCAGATATGCCCCTCAATGAGCTGATTGCTGTTGTAGCACAATCACCTTGTGCAGTTCCGGTTGTTGGAAATAATGACAAATATATCGGCGTTATTTCCAAAGGGATGCTATTGCAGGCATTAGATAAGGAGACACCAAATGAGTAATCAAAACGAACATCAAACTCAGCCTGTACAGAATTCTGAGGATACCTCCCCCAGCCCTGCTGACAATACAGATCCCTGGAGCAACGAAACCAGTGCTGACAATTCAACAGGTTCTGACTGGCTGGATGCACCCGAAATTACGGTACAGCCTGAACATTTCAATATCATGGACCCATTCCAGCACCCACTTATCCCCTTAGACTCATGGGTAACCCATGCTATTGATTGGATTGTGCTAAATTTTCGTCCCGCATTTCAGGGAATACGCGTCCCCATTGATTTTGTTCTCAGTGGCTTTGAACAATGTCTGACTTCAATACCTGCGCCCATTGCCATCCTATTTTTTGCCCTGATTGCCTGGCAGTTATCAGGCATTGGTATGGGTATTACTGCTCTAATTTCTCTGGTAATTATTGGTGCAATTGGTGCATGGCCGGAATCGATGGTCACTCTATCACTGGCTCTGACATCGCTATTGTTCTGCATTATCGTTGGTTTACCACTCGGTATATGGCTGGCACACAGCAAGAGAGCCGCGAAAATTATCCAACCTCTGCTTGATGCTATGCAAACCACACCAGCATTCGTCTATCTGGTTCCGATTGTCATGCTGTTTGGCATCGGTAACGTGCCTGGAGTTATCGTCACCATTATCTTTGCTCTACCCCCAATTGTCCGTCTGACAATTTTAGGCATCAAACAGGTTCCAGCAGATCTGATAGAAGCAGCCGAATCTTTCGGCGCCAGCCCTCGTCAGATGCTGTTTAAAGTTCAATTACCACTGGCTATGCCAACCATTATGGCCGGTGTCAACCAAACCCTGATGCTAGCCCTATCAATGGTCGTTATTGCATCAATGATTGCCGTTGGTGGTTTAGGCCAAATGGTTTTGCGAGGTATTGGGCGTCTCGATATGGGGCTTGCTACAGTAGGTGGGGTCGGGATTGTTATTCTTGCGATTCTCCTTGACCGCCTAACACAGTCTCTTGGTTGCAGCAACCGGGCTAAAGGCGTAAATCGCTGGTATGCCACTGGCCCAATTGGATTAATTACCCGTTTATTTAGCCAAAAAGCATAACCTTCCAAAACACCTATCAAACCACAATTGTTTGATAAACACATGATGACTGCAACAGGAGGAAAAACCATGCGCAAAATAGTTATCTGGGCTATATCCCTATCATCACTGATAAGTTCTCAATTATTCGCTGTCGAATTACCGGGTAAAGGTATCAGTGTACAACCCATACAAAGCACCCTTAGCGAAGAAACATTCCAGACGTTGATCGTCAGTAAGGCATTGGAAAAACTTGGTTATGATATCAAACCCATCAAAGAAGTGGACTACAACGTCGCCTATTCCTCTATTGCTTCTGGTGACGCAACCTTTATGGCCGTAAGTTGGGAACCACTGCACAACACCCAATATCAGGCAGCAGGTGGGAATGCCAAATTTTACCGTGTTGGTAACTACGTAGAAAATGCAGCACAAGGCTACTTGATCGATAAAAAAACAGCGGAAAAATACAACATCACGAATATTGCTCAATTAAAAGATCCGAAAATAGCCAAATTATTTGATACCAACGATAACGGTAAAGCTGATTTAACTGGCTGTAATCCCGGTTGGGGCTGTGAAATCGCCATTAATCATCACCTTAAAGCCTATGGTTTAAACAATAGCGTTGAGCATAATCAAGGTAACTATGCGGCCATGATGGCAGATACTATTACCCGCTATAAAGAAGGCAAACCCATCTTATATTACACATGGACACCTTATTGGGTTAGTGACGTGCTGAAACCAGGTAAAGATGTTGTCTGGCTGCAAGTTCCTTTCTCCGCTATGCCTAATGATGAGAAAATAGAAACGAAATTGCCAAATGGCGCTAATTATGGTTTCCCACCAAGTATTATGCATATTGCTGCCAATAAAAAATGGGCAGAAGACAACCCAACCGCCGCTAAGTTATTTTCTATCATGAAAATGCCTCTTGCGGATATCAATGCCCAAAACTTGCGGATGCATAATGGTGAGGCATCACAAGCGGATATTGAACGTCACGCCAACGGTTGGATTAAGGCTCATCAGAAATTGTTTGATAGTTGGGTTAAAACTGCCGTTGAAGCCGCCGGGAAAAAGTAATATTTAAAGCATCACAGTGAATTGATATAAGACAATTCACTGTTTTTTTACTACTATTTTTTTCTTACTCAAAATTCTTATTAAATTTATATTTCAACAATTTTGTAGTGAATTTTGCCATATTATGGCAAATAGGAAGGATTAATATCGTTTTCACATTTCCATTCTCAGTTCGATTTGATAGTTAAATCACAAGGTTAAAACTACCTAACGCAATAAATACTCAATAGAGTTTCTTTAGCTACCATTCTCGCGGCTTTACCATTGAACCTGAATAAAAATTCATTACAATGCAAAAAGTTTAGCTCGTGACTACAGACCTTTAACGAGCTGTCCACTCACCCCTAACCTGCCGTTTAACTATAAGAAAATACATTTATGGAAGAAAATATTTCCCACACGCCATTAAGTCCAGCTTTAATTGCTCTGATAGCAATTGCCACAGGTCTGGTTGTCGCCAGCAACTACTATGCACAGCCTCTACTCGACACTATTGCGTTACAATTTAATCTGACCGTCAACGAAGCGGGGTTTATTGTCACCACAGCTCAATTAAGCTATGCCGTTGGCTTGATATTCCTTGTGCCACTAGGTGATATGTTCGAACGACGCAGTTTAATTGTCTCAATGACAATATTAGCCACTGTTGGCTTACTGATTACCGCCATGTCACAGAACATCTGGCAAATGTTACTGGGAACGGCAATGACGGGCTTATTTTCAGTGGTTGCTCAAATACTGGTCCCACTGGCCGCAACACTTGCTCTTCCCCATCAACGAGGAAAAGCTGTCGGTACGATTATGAGCGGTTTACTGCTTGGAATATTACTAGCAAGAACCATCTCAGGAACAATGGCGACTCTTGGCGGCTGGAGAACTGTTTTTTGGGTTGCCAGTGTTTTATTGGTGATTCTTTCTCTGACGCTGTGGCGCTACCTGCCCCGTTATAAACAAGTAACCAATCTCAATTACTTCCAATTACTTGGCTCTATTGTAAACCTTATCACTACAAGCCCGCTTCTAAGAGTACGCGCCATACTGGGTGCGCTAACATTTGCCAATTTCAGCCTGCTATGGACATCAATGGCATTCCTGCTCTCAGCACCTCCTTTTAACTATTCTGAAGGAGTCATCGGCTTATTTGGATTAGTCGGTGCCGCCGGAGCATTGATGGCAACCAAAACCGGGCAACTCGTTGATAAAGGAAAAGGTCCTCTGACCACCAGCATTTCTCTGGTGCTATTACTTCTTTCATGGATACCGATCGGCTTAGTCAAAGAATCACTAATTGGCTTTATAATTGGTGTTTTTCTCCTTGATATTGCGATTCAAGGTGTTCACGTTACAAATCAAAGTACGATATACCGCATCATGCCAGAAGCGAGAAATCGACTCACCGCCGCTTATATGACCAGCTATTTTATTGGTGGAGCCCTTGGCTCTCTGGTTTCAGGCTATGCTTACAAACATTCAGGTTGGTATGGCGTTGCCACCGCTGGCATGGCTATCTGTATAATAAGCCTAATCGTGTGGTTTTTAGGCAAAAAGCACGAACCAAAGACGCTGTAAGAAACAGGTCACGGTAAAAGAACGTTAAAATAAAAACATTTATGAAACATTTGTTAAGGATGATATTTTCTATTTAGTTCCCTTTTGTTAATGTTACATAACATTTATATAACCAGATAGATTTTATGCCTGTTTCTGATACATCACCGCCCTTAATCAGTAAAAAATCTTCTTTTACTGAAGGAATAATAGACAGTTTACCCATTGTTATCGGCTACATTCCCGTAGCTTTTGCTTTTGGCCTCAATGCCGTTAAGCTTGGCTTCAACCCAATAGAAGCCATTTTCTTTTCATGCATCATCTACGCCGGTGCAAGTCAGTTCGTCATCACAGCTTTACTGAGTGCAGGCACATCACTATGGATTTCTGCTCTAACAATCATGGCAATGGATGTTCGCCATATTCTTTATGGTCCATCTTTAAGGCACCGTATCAAAGATAAGTTAACGGAGAAAAAAACCGTTATCTGGGCTTTCGGCCTGACAGATGAAGTTTTTGCCGCCGCTACTGCAAAACTCATTAAGAACCAACGGAGCTGGAGTGAAAACTGGATGGTTGCTATTGCGCTCTGTTCCTGGCTGGCTTGGGTTGCAGGTACAACTGCTGGGGCATTTCTTGGTAACGGTTATTTGGAATCTTATCCTGCTGTAGAAGCTGCCATGATTTTCATGTTACCAGCACTGTTTCTCAGTTTTCTTCTTGCTTCTTGTCGAAAGCAAAATAGTTATTGTGTTGCAACCGCACTAACCGGAACACTTTTAGGAATTACATTTTTCTCAATTCCAGTTGCTATTCTGGCAGGTATTGTCGGTGGTTGTATCGCGGCACTGTTACAACCACAAAACAATTGCAATGACTCTTCTGAACAAAAGGAAACACCATGATTGATAGCAAGATTTTGCTCATTGGACTATTTGTTGGGTTAGCTAACTTCTCATTTCGCTATCTGCCACTACGATTTGGGAAAGCACGCCAATCTGCCGGCAGGAAAGGTGGAAAAACAAGCATTATTCTTGACAGTATTGGTATTGCATCCATTTGTTCTTTACTCATCGTATCAGGTGTACCTGATGTGATGAGAGAGAATCAAAAACTACTTCCTACCCTCATAGGTTGTCTGACCATCTGTTTAGTCTTTTACAAAACAAAGCAAATTATACTCGCAACGCTATTTGGTGCGCTACTTTTTGGACTAACATTCAAAATATTTATGAATTAGGTATCAATATCAAAAGAAATATGATGATAACAAATAACTACAATTGCTAAATTTATCTTTTAATATACCATTTGGATGTTTGATAACAAAAGTTATCTTACCAGTTGAAACTAATAAGGTATCTAAATAATGGAAAGTTCGTTTACGCCTACCGAAGAATTACTGAATATTCGTGCAGCACAGCAAGCCAAATTAAATAAAGATATCCCTTATCAAGAGATCCTGTTGACTAGGTTATCAATGCACGTCCAAAGTAAATTGCTTGAAAACCGTAACAATATGCTGAAAGCTCAAGGTATCAATGAAACTTTGTTCATGGCCCTGATGATCCTTGATACTAAAGAAAGCCACAGCATCCAACCATCAGAATTAAGTGCCGCATTAGGTTCTTCCCGTACTAACGCCACGCGTATTGCTGATGAATTAGAAAAGCAGGAGTGGATTGAAAGAAAGGAAAGTCATAACGACCGCCGTTGCCTTCATCTTCATCTGACAGAACAAGGTACAAAATTTTTAAATAATTTGCTTCCACCTCAACATGAGTGCTTGAGAAGACTTTGGTCATGCCTTGACCAGGAGGAACAAAAACAGTTAGAAAAGTTAATGAGAAAATTACTGGTCAGACTTGATACAATGGGCGATTGTATCAAAAAATAGCTTGTTGTTTAATCGATCAATTTTTATCCAAACAATACTTTCCTGGTTCAATTGTTCGAAAAAATTTTCCTGTTAGCCAAAGATGATATTTTCTGCAAAAAGCTAACTATTATTCTTCGATAACATTGGATCCTGTGTCATTCATCTTTCCAGTAGTGATGCTATACCACTACTGGAAAGTGATCTAAAAATAGTATTACTAGAAGATAAACAATAAGCATGGGGATTTACTATGAGTGCAGATGAGGCAATAGAAGTACAAGCGGCACAAGATCCAACCAGTAGCAAAAAAAGGCAACGCAATCGTGCCTTAGTGTTACTAACCCTTATTTTTACCCTGCTCGGTGTTGCCTACTTTTTCTATTGGTTTCTCATTTCACGCCACCATCAAGAAACAGATAACGCCTATGTTACAGGTAATCAAGTTCAGATCATGTCGCAAGTTGCTGGCACTGTAATCACAGTTAACTTTGATAATACTGACTTTGTGAAAAGCGGTAGTATATTGGTACAACTCGATCCCCGTGATGCAGAATTAGCATTAGAAAAAGCAAAAACAACATTAGCTAACAGCGTTCGCCAGACTCATCAACAGATAGTTAACAGCAAACAATATCAGGCTAACATCGCTCTACGCAGATCAGAATTAACTAAAGTTCAAAATGATCTTAGCCGTCGTGAAATACTTAGCGCTCAAAAAGTCATAGGTAAAGAAGAGCTACAACATGCACAGGAAGCTGTCGCCAGCGCCCGAGCTGCTCTAGATATTGCAATTGAACAATACAACGCTAATCAAGCAATTGTCCTGGATACACCTTTAGAGAAGCAACCTGCCATTGAACAAGCTGCAACGGAAGTCCGTAATGCCTGGCTGGCGTTACAACGCACAAAAATAGTCAGCCCAATCGATGGTTATGTCTCACGCCGTAGTGTACAAGTTGGTGCACAAATCAATAAAAATACTCCACTGATGGCGATAATTTCGGCAAACGATATGTGGATTGAAGCCAACTTCAAGGAGACACAAATTTCTGGTATGCGTATTGGTCAACCCGTGGAAATCACCAGCGATTTCTATGGTGGAAACAGAGTATTTAGCGGCAAAGTCACTGGCCTTGATATGGGTACCGGCAGCGCTTTCTCTTTATTACCCGCTCAGAACGCCAGTGGTAATTGGATTAAGGTTGTACAACGTTTACCCGTCCGCATTGAGCTTAATCCTGGGCAACTAGAAAAATACCCATTACGCATCGGCCTCTCGACTAAAGTCAGAGTAGATACTACGAATCCTGATGGACCCGTTCTGTCTGATAGAACACGCACTAAATCAGCTTATCACACCACTGCTCTGACAATAGATATGTCCCCTGCCAATAAAATAGTTAATGACATTACTAATAGTAATGCTGGAAAATAATACCGGAGGCCAAGGTGACGAGACGACAGCCGCTTACAGGTGCCAAACTTGCATGGATGACCATTGCGTTATCCTTGGCAACGTTCATGCAAGTGTTAGATTCTACCATTGCTAACGTAGCGATACCCACGATTTCAGGTAATTTAGGATCATCAAATTCTCAAGGGATCTGGGTAATTACCTCTTTCGGCGTTGCCAATGCGATTTCTATCCCGATTACTGGATGGCTGGCAAAACGCATCGGCGAAGTTAAGTTATTCATCTGGTCAACCGCTCTATTTTCCATAGCTTCTTGGTTATGCGGTATTTCCAACAGTCTTGGTATGCTAATCTTCTTCCGGGTTATTCAAGGATTAGTTGCTGGTCCTCTTATTCCCCTTTCACAAAGTCTACTCCTGAACAATTATCCACCAGCGAAAGGAAATATGGCGCTGGCATTATGGTCAATCACGATTATCATCGCGCCAATTTTCGGCCCTATTTTGGGTGGCTACATCAGTGATAACTACCATTGGGGATGGATTTTCTTTATCAACGTTCCTGTTGGTATAGCGATTATTCTGATTGCTATGCAAACGCTGAAAGGGCGTGAAACCCAAACAGAGATCAAACCTATCGACACAATAGGACTCATATTGTTAGTGGTCGGCGTTGGTTGTTTACAAATTATGCTAGATCAGGGGAAAGAGCTGGACTGGTTTAATTCTACAGAAATTATCGTTTTGACAGTTATCGCAATCATCTCATTAGCATTTCTTGTGGTATGGGAACTGACCGACAATAGCCCAATTATTGACCTATCACTGTTTAAAGAGCGCAATTTTACCATTGGTTGCTTTTGTTTGAGCTTAGCTTATATGCTCTATTTCGGCACAATTGTGTTATTACCTCAGTTATTACAGGAAGTGTTCGGTTATACAGCAACCTGGTCAGGTCTTGCATCAGCACCGGTAGGATTGTTGCCACTAATAATTTCGCCACTGATTGGTAAATTCGGCAATAAAGCAGATATGCGCTACATAGTGACATTCAGTTTTGTTGTTTATGCCATCTGTTATTACTGGCGTGCATATACATTCGAACCAGGCATGGATTTTGCCGCAGTCGCATGGCCTCAGTTTATCCAGGGGTTTGCTATTGCCTGTTTCTTTATGCCACTCACAACCATTACCCTTTCCGGCTTGCCAGCAGAGCGAGTGGCATCTGCATCCAGTTTATCGAATTTTATTCGAACACTGGCGGGTTCAATAGGCACATCACTAACGACAACCATGTGGACCCAACGCGAGTCAATACATCATTCCCATTTTACTGAGCATATCAATCCTTATAGTCCCGATACTCAACGAATCTATCAACAATTATCGGAATTAGGCATGAATAACCAGCAAATTTCTGCTTATCTAGCAAAAGAAATTACCCATCAAGGACTCATAATCTCAGCGAATGAAATTTTTTGGCTTTCAGCCGGAGTATTCCTGATTTTGATTATGCTCGTCTGGCTAGCCAGGCCACCATTTACCCAAGGAAGTAAAGAAGGCATGAGCGGAGCCCACTAAATCTTAAATGGCAAAACCGGGAGCACTCCAGCTCCCGCTTTTCCTAATCAAGCTTTATTCTGTCGCCACCATTCAGCTAACAGAATGCCAGTTGCAACAGAAACGTTCAGACTTTCAACCAAACCCGTACCACCAACGAACAAACTCATATCACCATGTTTCCAAGCACTGTCACTCAAACCATCACGTTCTTGACCAAGTACCAGAACCATTTTTTCCGGTAATTCAGCTTTCGCTAAATCGGTACTACCCTTATGGCTGGATGTCGTTACAATGGTGTAACCCGCTTGACGAAAGTCATTCAGTGTAGTGCTCAAGCTATCAGCATCAATACCTTTAATATGCTCAGCACCACCTTCTGCTGTACGGATAGCCGCACCCGACTCCAGCAAGGCCACATCTTGCAAAATCACCCCTTGTACACCGAAATGTGCACAACTTCGCATAATTGCGCCAAGGTTGTGAGGATTACCCACATCTTCAAGAGCCAAAACACAATCTTTTACTGGAGCATCTTTCAAGTAGGTCTCTGCATCCAAACCGTTGCGTTTCTTAATCAGAAAACAAACACCACCATGATGTTCAGTACCTGACACTTTTGTCAGTTCAGCCTCATCCACAACATGATAGGCTTTACGGTTAGCAGCCATCCATTTTAGCGCATTACGGAAACGTGGTGTCACTGACTCAACGAACCATGCACGAACTATCGCTTCAGAACGATTTTTAAACATCGCCTGGCAAGCATTTTCGCCATAAATCCGAGTTTCTTCCATTCGCTGACGACGGAGCTGTTCAGGATCAATCTGGCTTTTCCCACTGATACCACCATGCACTGACGTTACAGAATCACTCTCAGGGCGTGACACTGTTTTCCAAAGCGATCTTTCACGCTCATTGGCACGCGGAGAACGGGATGTTCGCTCATTGTCCCGACGACGCTGACCTTGATCGCGTCCTTTGCCAGATGGACGTTTATTATTGCGGCTGTCATTATCGCCCTCACTGCGGACATACATCACTTTGACTTTGCCATTTTTACCACTGTATGAATCGTTCATTCGTTTCTCCAACTGCTTTATGGCGCGAAGATTACCTGATGTGCGCATCTTAAGCTACCTCTGACAACTATAATCCATTAAAATGCGCCCTTAATTTTCCTGCTCTCGGCGAGACATGCTGTACTTGCCATGGAAGGTACAGTCAAGCTACCTATTGAAACAGCCCCTACCGAAGATATTCAAACTACAGCTTGGTACTATTTTGCAACAAACTGGCAATTTAATTGCTTCTCAGCAACTGCATCCGATAGCGTAAATCACAGCAACAATTTGCGAAATCCGCTACAGTTATCGACTAACCACAAATAAGGAGCCTCCTGATGAGCCAGCGCGGACTTGAAGCTTTATTACGCCCTAAATCCATTGCTGTAATTGGTGCCTCAGAAAAACCAGAACGAGCGGGTTCAGTTATGATGCGTAACTTGCTTGCAGGAGGCTTTGCTGGACCAATACTACCGATTACACCCAATAGCCGTTCTGTTCAAGGGGTTTTAGCTTACCCTTCAATAGATAAATTACCGATCACACCAGATTTGGCTGTTATTTGTACTCATCACCACCGTAATTTGCAATGTTTAGAACAACTGGGGCAGTTAGGTTGCAAAACGGTGATTATCCTTTCTTCACCAACGTCCCAATTCGCTGAACTAAAGCAGTGCTGCCAGCGCTATAGTATCCGACTACTTGGGCCAAACAGTTTAGGAATATTAGCCCCCTGGCAAGGGCTGAATGCCAGCTTTTCTCCGGTTCCAATACTCAAAGGGAAATTAGCCTTTATTTCTCAATCGGCGGCAGTCTCAAATACGATTCTTGATTGGGCAAAACACCGGGGAGTCGGATTTTCCTACTTTATAGCGTTAGGTGACAGTGTAGATATCGATATTGATCATCTGCTTGATTTTCTGGCTCGTGACAGTAAAACCAGCGCTATCCTGCTCTATCTAGAGCATATTCATGATGCCCGTCGCTTTCTTTCAGCATCTAGAAGTGCTTCCCGCAATAAACCTATTTTGGTGGTTAAAAGCGGCCGTACTAAGCGGGCACAGAAATTACTTGGTGAACAACAAAATCTGGATGCGGCTTATGATGCAGCAATTCAGCGAGCAGGGTTATTACGCGTGCAAGATACACATGAAATGTTTTCTGCTGTAGAAACGTTAAGCTATATGTCACCTTTACGGGGAGAACGGCTATTTATCGTCAGCAATGGTGCTGCTCCAGCCGCAATGGCACTGGATGCGTTATTCCGCCGTAACGGTAAGCTCGCAATATTAGGTGAAGAGACAACGAAGGCATTAAAAACACAACTACCAGAAACTATCTCCCTACATAACCCGCTAGATTTAAAAGATGACTCCACGGTGGAACGTTATATCGCTGCGTTAAAACCGTTACTAGATAGCCACGACCATGATGCTCTGTTACTTATTCACTCTCCTAGCGCAATTGCTCCCGGTATTCAAACCGCAACCAAAGTCATTGAAACAATCCGTAAACACCCACGGGGAAAATGGCTAACTCTCTTTACCAATTGGTGCGGTGAATATTCTTCACAAGAAGCCCGCCGTCTGTTCAGCGAAGCAGGTATTCCAACTTATCGCACCCCTGAAGGCGCGATTACTGCTTTCATGCACATGGTTGAATATCGCCGCAATCAGAAACAATTAACAGAAACACCCGCACTACCAGCAAACATCACAGCTAACACAGCACGTGCCCATCAGTGCATACAACAGGCTCTGGAACAGGGAAATTCTCGTCTGGATACTCATGAAGTTCAACCTATTCTGGAGGCTTATGGTCTCAATACATTGCCAACATGGATTGCTCACAACAGTGATGAAGCAGTCAATATTGCCCAACAGATCGGTTATCCTGTTGCGTTGAAATTACGCTCGCCAGATATCCCGCATAAATCAGAAGTTCAGGGAGTGATGCTCTATTTGCGAAATGCAAATGAGGTCAAGGCTTCTGCTCAAGCGATTATCGAACGTGTCAATCAGAATTTCCCACACGCAAGAATTCAAGGACTATTAGTTCAGAGCATGGCAAACCGTGCTGGTGCACAAGAGCTACGAATTGCGGTCGAACAAGATGAAGTATTTGGCCCACTGATTATGTTAGGTGAAGGAGGTATTGAGTGGTCACAGGAAACACAAGCAGCCGTTGCGCTGCCGCCTCTTAATATGGCGTTAGCGCGATATCTGGTTATTCAGGCGATTAAAAGTAGAAAAATTAAGCTCAGGGGAGCTCCTCAATCATTAGACGTACTGGCACTCAGCCGACTGTTAGTTCAGGTATCTAATTTGTTACTTGATTGCCCGCAAATTGTACGGCTAGATATTCATCCATTACTGGCTTCTGGCGATGAATTCACATTATTAGATGTTTCAATGGAATTATCTTCGATAGACGGTGATCCACGAACTAGATTAGCTATCCGTCCATATCCAAGCGAATTAGAAGAAACTATAAAACTCAAAGGGGGCGCAGAATGCCTGCTACGTCCGATTCTGCCAGAAGATGAACCGTTGCTGAAAGATTTTATCGGCCAGGTTACGAAAGAAGATCTCTATTACCGCTACTTTAGTGAAATCAGCGAATTCACACACGATGATCTGGCAAATATGACTCAGATTGATTACGACCGTGAAATGGCATTTGTTGCCGTACGACATCCTAAAACGACCCCAGAAATTATCGGGGTTACTCGTGCCATAGCTGACCCTGATAATGTCGAAGCAGAATTTGCTGTGCTAGTGCGTTCTGACTTAAAAGGGATCACCCTTGGATATCAACTTATGACAAAACTGATTAACTATACACGAGAACATGGCATAAGCCGCCTCAACGCCATCACCATGCCAGAAAACCGTACTATGATAAAACTGGCTAAAAAACTAGGATTTACCATAGATGTTCAATTTGAGGATAGCATTGTAAACTTATCCCTCGAACTCTGAATCAACTACGTGATGAACCGCACAGACTTGAATCATTAGGCATTAGATCGTTAAATCATGCTCACAATTAGCCAGACTAATGGTATTATCGCCAGATCATTTGATTCATTGCTTTACATATAGCCATCCAACATAAGAGAAAAAGCGCACTGTGATGTTGTCTAAATTCAAACAAGCTAAACATCAACAACACCTTGCACAACTGCCTAAGCTACCTCAGTCAGTTGCTGATGTTAAAACACTTTATCAACCTGAAGTGTTCCGCAGCACCCTGCTGGAAAAAATTGCTAACGCTGAAAAACATATTTATATCATCTCCCTCTATCTGGAAAATGATGATGCAGGGAAAGATATCCTTAATGCACTTTATACAGCTAAACAACAACGCCCGGACTTGGACATTAAAGTGCTCGTTGACTGGCATCGAGCACAACGTGGACGAATTGGTGCGGCTGCAATGGTAACGAATGCCGATTGGTATTGTTCTATGGCAGAAGCTTATCCTGATGTGAAAATTCCAGTACTAGGTGTACCTGTAAATACCCGCGAAGCACTAGGTGTTTTACATTTAAAAGGTTTTATCTTTGACGATACTGTGGTTTATAGCGGAGCAAGCATTAATGATGTTTATCTCCACCAACATGATAAATATCGTTATGATCGCTACCACTTGCTTCACAATGCAAAACTTGCAGAAGCAATGAAACACTTTGTTGATAATTACATTATCGCTACAGGAGCCGTACAGAAACTGGATTGTAAAAACCGTCCTCGTATTCCTGAAATTAAAAATTTGATCCGTCAATTACGTTTTTCTCTGCGGCACACTACCTATAAAATAAATAATCAGGCAACGAATGACGAACTATCTGTCACTCCCCTTGCCGGTCTGGGAAAGAAGAATCTACTAAATAAAACCATTAGTCATCTGATCGCCAGCACAGAACAAAAGCTGATTATTTGCACTCCGTATTTTAATCTTCCAGCCATCATTGTCCGACGGATTGTTCATCTACTTCGTAAAGGTAAACATGTGGAAATTATTGTTGGCGATAAAACTGCCAACGATTTTTATATTCCACCGGAAGAACCATTTAAAATTATCGGTGCATTGCCCTATTTATATGAAATTAATCTGCGCCGTTTCATCAGTAGACTACAGCGTTATGTTGACAACAATCAACTGACTATCAGGTTATGGAAAGATGGTGATAATAGCTACCACCTAAAAGGTGTGTGGGTGGACAATCAATGGCAATTGATTACAGGAAATAATCTTAATCCTCGTGCCTGGGGACTCGATTTAGAAAATGCCATTCTTATCCACGATCCTCATAAAGAAATGCAGGAGCAACGTACAAAAGAACTGCACTGTATCCGTACTTATACTACGGTTGTCAGTGATTATCAGGAATTGGACAGCATCCAGCTTTACCCAGTCAAAGTACGTAAACTTATCCGCCGCTTACGTCGCATCCGGGTAGACAAATTGATTAGTCGTATTCTGTAATTGAATCGATAAAGCAAATTATCTTTTCTAAATCAAATCTCCTGATATTGAATAATCGCGGGAGATTTTTACCATCGAACTTTAATTTGATAAATCTCAACTTTGTTTAAATAATAGTAATATTCAAAAGTACGTAAATCTAGATTTAGAGATTAAAAAAATATAAAACAACCAATTCTGTTAACACTCTATTTTTAACAAAAAATTAATCGAATTACAATCCTAAAATATTCTATTTTGAAATGTTATTTCTCTGCTTGGAATATCTTATTAATCATATACCGATTTAAAGTTTAATATATATAATTCCTTTTCCAAACTTCATTCATTTATAGAGCGAGTATGAGTAGGACTAAAATAATGAAACTTGTTTTCGATACTGATATATTCACTAATTCTAACGGGAATAGCCATCAGATAAAATCCCGGAATAGATTAAGTAAATAAGCACCCAAAACCGCCTCATTTTCAGATGCTTTCTCAATTAAAAATAGAGCCAGTATTAATGAACATTCATAAATCATAAATGAAAAATAACTAATTGGCGACTGGGAAAATGATACGATAATTGTAAAAGATAAAAATGAAGATAAAGTAAGTGGAACGCGTATGAAATACTCAGGTTTATCTAAAATACTGGAAATTTAAGGTTATGATTAAGTAACTAGTCCTATTTAAACATTACGCTTAATTTTCCTATAATAAAAAATCATATTAAAACAGGTAAATATTCAATATAGAAGATTATTTAGCGGATCTGTTTTTCATCGCTGTTTTTTAATATGGCCTGCTGAATATTTAGATAAAAATAAATTGATAAACTGGAAAAATTATTCCACAACGATAATATCGTAATAATATATTATTAACTATATAAAATATCATTGAGAACATAAAATGCACTTTATATCAAATATCACTCTACAATTCATTAATATGTGGAAAAAATCACAAACCGTGGGGCGTAAAGAATGGTTATCCGTATTTTATTTACGATAATTTAGCAACAAAATAATTTACTCATAATATTGAAAAATTATTTAATCGGAGAAAGTCTTACAATCATGAACTTCCTTGGAATGGATCTGAATTAAATAATAAACAACAATTCGGTCTGCTTAAAACAGTAAAAAACTAGAAAATTCTTATGAAAAAAGTCAATTTTATTGCTATATTATCCCAGAAAACACGAGGGAATCCAAAAGTAGAATGTTTATTTAATCTTCAAATTATGAAGGAGATTTTATGAAGAACTGTACGATATCGCCTCAGATTATCAATACAATGGAAATAAGTAATGAACCTTGGGGAATAAAAGATAGTTCTTCATGTTTTATTTATGGTAATAAAGCATTAAGTTCTATCAAAAATTTCTCACAATCATTTGATTACAGTGGGCTTTATGATCATGAACTCCCTTGGGGCGGCGCTGAATTTGCAAAGGAATATATTCATCATGATCAAAAAGTAATGAAAAAAGGGCAAAATATATGCTCACTTGAAACACATGTATTTGGTAAAGAGCAAATTCTATTATCTTATTTCTGTGAAAAGATGCCTTTTTATCACGAAGATGGAAGTTGTATAGGCATTATATATCATTGCTGGAAGGCGAAGGACTATTCATTAACCTGTCTGTATCAATATCATAATAAACTTCCCTCATCCATTTTACTCCAACCACCGACAGATCTTTTTACTGAGCGTGAATCGGATATTATTTTCCTTTTCTTACAGAAATACACAATAAATCAAATTGGAATAATATTGAATCTTGATTATAGTGTAATTGAAAACCATACGGCTAGGATATATCATAAAATAAATATTAACTCCACTCTTCAATTAGAAGAATATTGTCGAGTCAATAATCTTTATCACTATATACCTGAGAAATTTTTATTAACTTAAAGGGCTTCTTTTACGGACGAAGTTAGCCTTATACCCTATTGATTTCAAGATGCATCGCGACGGCAAGGGAGTGAATCCCCGGGAGCATAGCAAACTATGTGACCGGGGTGAGCGAGTGCAGCCAACAAAGAGGCAACTTGAAAGATAACGGGTATATAACGCGCGTCACTGATTATGCCTGGGGTAAAATAGAATTTTATTAAAACCTCAAGCATATTCAATATAACAAAAACACCTATTTTATCACCACAGGTAAATTTTAAATTAAAAATAAACCATTTGAAAACATATCGAAATAATATCGATTAATTACAAATTAAATAAATCAATTCATTAAAACAGAAAATAACTCAATTTATTTAACCAAATCATTTTAAATATATATTTTACCATATTAAATCCGTTCATTTTATTTATATTGACTGATAATTAAACCCAACATTAAATATATAAAAACATTAAGTTAATTTAAATAAAATCCTATTTACACCCCTAATAAAAAGATATTAAAAAAATTCTTTCATCTAACAATATAAACAGAAAACCAAGAATTTTTAATTACCATTACAGATAAAAACACAGATAAAAATATTTTTAAATCAATAAGATACCCAATAAATATGGGCATCTTATTGGTAATTTTAAACGAGTTCTGTCATCACTAATTTCGCTATTTCGAAATAGATAATCAGCCCTGTACCATCAATAAACGTGGCAATAAAAGGAGCAGATACAACAGCCGGATCAATAGATAGCCTTTTCAATACCATTGGAATAATGGAAGAAACAATGGCACTCCAGAGGGTGATTGCAATGATGGCCAAACTAACAGCAATCGTCACTTCAATACCGACACCTAATACCCAGGCACGGATAAGCGCGGCAAAACCTATCGTTATTGCAACTAAAAATGAAGTGGAAATCTCTTTACGTAACACAGCCCATAGATTACGCAAACTCACTTCCCCCAATGCCATTGCTCTGACCAAAGTTGAGGTAATTTGCGTCCCGCTGTTGCCCCCCGTTCCTATTAATAACGGAATGAAAAATGCGAGAGAAATTACCGCTTCCAATTGATCTTCAAATGCTTTAAGCACAGCACCGGTATAAGCTTCTGCAACGAATAGCAATAATAACCACCCGACACGCTTACGCCATAATGTTATTGGGCTGGTACTAAGATAAGGCTGCTCCAGAGGTAAAGTTGCCCCCTGCAAATGAGCATCCAACGTATTTTCATCTTCAACCAACTCAGCAATATCCTGCGATCGTAGTACCCCAACCAATTTGCCAAAATGAGTAACCGGGACACTATCCATACCACTGTGATTTATCAAATTATAAACATCATGACGCGACTGTTCCGGTGATACGGAAAAATAGCTTTGCCTCATAATATCTGACACAAATAAATCATCGGCTACAGTTAATAACACTTTCACCGGTAATATGCCATTAAGATAGCCTTCAGCATCAATAACATATAAGTAAGTTGGGATCTGCTCACCTTCAAGCTGATCAATCAAATGACTTTTTACCGACAAAACAGAATCAGCAACAGATACAGAAATGAAACATTGGCTCATATATGCGCTGACCGTTGTCTCTTCATTTTTCAATCGATGTTTCCGCTGCTGATCAGCATTTATTTCATTAATAGAATGATTAGCAATCGCTAATGCATCCATTTTTTCATGGGATGTGATTTTCATGATGTTGGTCCCTATTACTGTTGTGAACTTCAAACAGCACTCACATAGGGGCGAAACCAGATGAGAGAATACAACGACTATCTCTACGTCTCGGTTTTAGCACTATACAACGTATCCTGAATTATCAGAAAGTTACATGGGGATATACCTTGGTTCGATATATCCTGTCCTAATCTTGGGCGTCTCTCGACGTCGTCAGATCAGCAACCTGTGTTTGTATAGGAGCCTCGCCTAACGAGATACTGCACTTAGAATGCGGCGCACATTGTAAACAAAAGTCGTAATAACTCAAAATTGAAAGTTAGTTTGTTTAATTTTCATTTAAGTTTCATTTAAGTTTATGATGATAATAAAAAAACGGCATAAATTTCCACCCCTTGCCGTTTAATAAGAATAATCCTATGAAGGAGTTATTCATTTTTTGATCTCTTAGACTCAATTTTTTCAACTTCAGCAATCAATTGGTCAGCCGTTTTACCATCCAGCAATTTATAAAACTTTTGTTTCGATTCTTTCATGTCACTATTAGAACCTGATTTAACCAAATCATTAAAATCGATACTATTAAACATAGCCGATTGAATTGATTCATCAAACTTCACTTTTTTATCATCTGGTAGCCTATCTCTTACTTTTTCAATGGATGCTTTCAACGCGATTTCATTAGAAGCATCCATTTTAGGTTGGCTATCACAGCCAGCTAATACGCATCCTAACAAACAAATTACTAACAATCTTTTCATATTCATCCCCACAGAATATTAGACAAGGGAATAATAACAGAAGCAGAAACAATAAACCGTTTATACCCATTATCTTTCAAGTTGCCTCTTTGTTGGCTGCACTCGCTCACCCCGGTCACATAGTTTGCTATGCTCCCGGGGATTCACTCCCTTGCCGTCTCGATGCATCTTGAAATCCATAGGGTATATAATTAGCCAAATTGATAAAAAATAGCAAATAAAATGAAATTTCTCATCATGTTATTCCAGAATAATTATCTTTATGGTTAGCAGCTACGATGCCAAAATACGATCATTTGTTATTTCTTCAACAACATAAAAAACGACTTTCTGCCAAATCGACCAAATGCTTAAAACACCCGACCAACCGACAACATGACAGATCCAGATACGACCACAGTAACTGCCGATATTCAGACCAATAATGTAGTTGGAACCATCACAATTAGATGAGATCATACTTGCGTTTATCGCCTCGCTTAACCATTTAAAAACCAGCACCGAAAATAAAGGAGAAATAATGGCAATCATCCACTGCACTGCAAAATATATTCTGACTGCCATATTGATATTACTGCCTGTCTTTACGCAAGCAAAAGTCATTACAGTCAAGGACGTTGCTGGCCGGAAGGTTAATTTAGCGTCGAAAAAGCGAGTATCCCGGTTATCTTTGCTAAATTCCTGCATCCGAAATTATTTGAAGATATCGATCCACAAGCTGACAGCCTATACCTGCATAAAACTTTTACCTCCCTTGATGGTAACGGGGTATTCTAGGTTACAGCAAAATAATATTGCCTTTCAATCCGTTGGTATATTCCAACGGATATTTAATCGCACCCTTTGCTTATAATTTCCGTTCGTTAATATACCTAATATTTTATATAACATGCTAATAGACATCTATTATTTTGTAATCTACTATAGTTGATGTCAAAAAAAATATAAAACATGACAAGATAAATTCGGTTAAGTAATAAATATAAAACACAAATATATTCACATAATGAAACTATACCCAATGGATTTCAAGATGCATCGAGACGGCAAGGGAGTGAATCCCCGGGAGCACAGCAAACTATGTGACCGGGGTGAGCGAGTGCAGCCAACAAAGAGGCAACTTGAAAGATGACGGGTATATACCCTATGGATTTCAAGATGCATCGAGACGGCAAGGGAGTGAATCCCCGGGAGCATAGCAAACTATGTGACCGGGGTGAGCGAGTGCAGCCAACAAAGAGGCAACTTGAAAGATAACGGGTATAGATGAGCTGTGAGGAATCATTCGCTCTTTACTAACAAAAATAAAATAATCCAACGAAATAGATTCTTGATGTAACTATTCTTAAACCAAAGTACTCGGAGTATGTTAATGAAACGATTACATGATATTGAGAAATCGATGTTGCCCGTTGAATCCTACAAAATGCTTATTGGTGGGCAATGGGTAGATAGTGTATCCAAAGCAACGACCAAAAGTTATAACCCGGCGACAGGAGAACTACTGGCTGAATATGCATCCGGTAATGCTGAAGATGTCGATCTTGCTGTCAGCGCTGCAAAAAAAGCCTTCCACGCCTGGAGTCAAACCTCCGCAATCGAAAGACAATCAGCTTTGCTGAAAATTGCTGACTTACTAGAAGCAGAACAAGAACGTTTTGCCATCCTTGAATCACTGGATACTGGCAAACCATTACATGAATCCCTGAATATGGATCTACCAGCCAGCATTGACCAGTTCCGCTATTTTGCGGGTGTGATCCGTTCCCATACCGATGAAGCTTCAGTTCTGGATACCAATACACTTAGCTTGGTGATCCGTGAACCCATTGGGGTTGTCGGACAGGTAATTCCCTGGAATTTCCCACTACTGATGGCAGCATGGAAACTGGCTCCTGCTCTTGCAGCGGGCAATACCATTGTTATTAACCCGGCAACACTGACATCAATCACTCTGCTTGAATTGGGCCGAATATTGGATAAAGTCCTGCCAGCCGGGGTGGTTAACATTGTTACAGGTCGTGGTTCAGTCGTTGGTCAAGCCATTCTGGATCATGAAGATGTCGAAAAAGTGGCATTCACTGGCTCCACCAGAGTAGGTTATACCGTGGCCGAAGCCGCGGCCAAAAAGCTGATCCCTGCAACACTGGAGCTTGGTGGTAAATCAGCCAATATTATCTTCCCTGATGCCAATATGAAAAAAGCAGTAAAATATGCGGCCAAAGCTATTTTGCTGAATCAGGGTCAAGCGTGTGAATCAGGCTCCCGGTTGTTCCTGCATAAAGATATTCATGATGAATTCCTCAAATCGCTGAAAGCAGAATTCGAATCCATCCAGGTTGGTGATCCATTGGAAAAAGAAACTCAGATGGGAAGCCAAGTCAGCCAGGAACAAATGGAAAAAATTCTCGGATACGTGGAAATTGCGAAAAAAGAGGGTGCAACCATTTTCACGGGTGGTAAACGCATCACTGGAAAAGGTTATGACGATGGTTTCTTTATCCAACCAACCATCATTACCGATGTCACTAATGACATGCGAGTCGCGCGCGAAGAGATTTTTGGCCCTGTATTGACAGTGATTCCATTCAGCGAAGAAGAAGACGTCATCAGAATGGCAAATGATTCTGATTATGGCCTGGCTGGTGCTGTCTGGACACAGGATATCGACCGAGCACTACGCGTAGCTAAAGCTGTCAGAACCGGCCGTATGTGGATTAACACTTACCATGAACTGCCAGCTCACGCCCCATTTGGTGGCTACAAAAAATCAGGCATTGGCAGAGAAACACACAAAATGATGTTGGATGCTTACACTCAGGTCAAAAACATCTATATCAAAACCAATGAAGAATAATCTCAATCAGTGATGAGAAAAGCCTTCCAAACGGAAGGCTTTTATTCAAATTTTTTCTTTAATATCAACACCATCTGCATTCACATCGTTAATATGTTCTTTCGTCAGCCGATAAACAACTGGGCTTAACAATGCTAATGCAATCAGGTTCGGTATTGCCATCATCGCATTCAATGTATCCGCCAATAACCAGACAAAATCCAATGACTGAGTAGCACCTACCATCAAAGCAATAATCCATACTACACGGAAAGGCGTAATGGCTTTTTGCCCAAATAGATACTGAGTACATTTTTCACCGTAGAAACTCCAGCCAAGAATTGTGGTAAAGGCAAATATTACCAGAGCGCCCACAACAATATAGTTGCCACCAGGAATCGCCATAGCGAAAGAAGTCGCTGTCAATGTCGCACCTGTCTGACCGTTCAACCAACCACCAGTAATGACGATAGTTAAACCAGTGATAGAACAAACAATAATAGTATCGATGAAAGTACCTAGCATAGCGATCAACCCCTGGCGAATCGGGTTTTGAGTTTTAGCTGTTGCATGAGCAATCGGCGCACTTCCCAATCCCGCTTCATTAGAGAAAATGCCACGAGCTACACCAAAACGAATTGCCGCCCACACTGCTGCGCCCGCAAAGCCACCTTGTGCCGCAACAGGTGTAAATGCAGATTTAACAATCAGAACAAATGCAGCGGGAATTTCACTGAAATTCATCCCCAGAACAATAATCCCGGCAGCAAGATAGGCAATCGTCATAAATGGCACTAATTTACCTGCTACATCAGCAATACGTTTAATACCCCCAATAAGCACTGCACCAACTAGAATTGCCAATACGATGGCCGTTACCATGGTAGAAACGCCAAAGTTACTTTGCAGCACATCAGCAACAGAATTCGCCTGTACGGTATTACCGATACCGAAACAAGCAATACTGCCAAATACCGCAAACAACGTCCCCAACCAAGCCCACTTTTTACCTAAACCGTTTTTTATGTAATACATGGGGCCACCAACATAGTGACCGTTTTTGTCAACCTCACGGAAACGGACTGCCAGTACCGCCTCTGAATATTTGGTTGCCATGCCCACTAATGCAGTTATCCACATCCAAAACAGTGCACCTGGCCCACCCAATACAACTGCGGTAGCCACGCCAGCGATATTACCCGTTCCTATGGTGGCAGAAAGCGCAGTCATCAGTGCGTTAAATGGCGATATCTGCCCTTCTCCCCGCTGATGATTACGCTCAAATAGTAATTTAAAACCCGTTCCCAATTTACGTATAGGCAGAAAAGAGAGGCGGAGCTGCATGAACAACCCAACCCCCAAAAGACCGACCATCATCGGTACTCCCAATACTACCCCGTTAATAGCACTCAGCCATTCTGTGATTAATCCCATATATTCCCTCGGATGTTTCATAACAAAATAACAACATATTCGCAGCAACTTAATAAAGAATATTTATAGAAAATATGCGAGAAAAAATTTCGTAAAAATGGAAAAAGATTTGATACTTGTGAGTGATATCACTTGATAGAATTTTAAGATTAGAATGTTCAAAAATTTATCACGCCCAATACATTAAAAAATATTTAGGTATAAACCGTTCCCTTAATCAAAATAACTTACTAGAATATTTAATTACTTAAACTAATCAAAACAAAACATTATTCTTTATACTCCGTTTTTTATCAATTAATGAACTGATTAATATTATTTTTAAAAGCAATTTTTTAAGAAATAAATCATTGAGTATAAATTATCAGCGATTTTTATGAGAATATCTTGCTCGCTCTACCTATCATGTTTTTCCTTTTAAACAAACCACTATCCGAAATGTATTTATTACATCAGCCAAAAGAACAATAGAAAATATATGTGATATTTTTCTATTGTCATAAAACCACCGAATCTTTTTCGAGCCGCCTCACAATAATTGAATAACCTCATTGTTTTATTGTTCCACTCAACTCATTTTATCAGCCTGGGTTAATGAGTAAGGAGAGAACCTCATAATGGAACAACAATATTTCATTGGTGTTGATGTTGGCTCCGCCAGTGTCCGTACTGCGGTTTTTGACCAATACGGTAAACGGCATGCATTCTCCGCTCGCCCTATCCAGCAATTTCATCCAAAAGCTGATTTTGTTGAACAATCTTCTACTGACATCTGGGCGCAAGTATGTGCGACAGTAAGAGAAGCTGTTGCACTGGCAAATATTAATCCTATTGATGTTAAATCAATCGGCTTCGATGCCACCTGTTCACTCGTCGCGGTAGCAGCAGAAGGACGCTCTCTTTCTGTGGCCGAAAATGGCAATCCTGAACACGATATCATCATGTGGATGGATCATCGTGCCATCAAGGAAGCCATCACGATAAATCAAACCAATGACCCTGCACTCTGCTATGTAGGTGGTGAAATCAGCCCTGAAATGGAACTACCGAAAATCTTATGGTTAAAAAACCACTTTCCTCAACGTTATCAGGATATATGGCGTTTCTTTGATTTAGCTGATTTTCTGGTGTGGAAAGCAACTGCCGCTGATGTAGCCAGTATCTGCACGTTCACTTGCAAATGGAACTATCTAGCTCATCAAAAACAGTTCAGCGAAAAACTACTCTATGATGTAGGGTTAGAAGATTTAACAAATAAAGTTCCGTCTACCATCATTGAACTTGGCGAAAAAGCAGGTTACCTGACTGCTGAAGCGGCTAAAGATTTTGGGCTGCACACAGGAATCATCGTCGCCGGTGGTATTATTGATGCTCATGCTGGCGGATTGGCACTGGCTGGCGCCTATCCAGAGGGCAGCCTGGTTATTATCAGCGGTACCTCAAACTGCCACATGATTGTCAGTCCTTATCCTGTCATGGTTCCGGGGGTTTGGGGGCCCTATTTCGGCGCAATGCTACCCGGTTACTGGCTCAACGAAGGTGGACAAAGCGCCGCCGGTGCATTAGTTGAATGGTCAATTCGTCAACACAATAGCTGGCTAGAGCTGGAAGCCGAAGCCGAGGAATCTGGTCATCATTACTACCGGCTACTGAATGAAGCAGTTGCACAGTTAGAAAAACAAGAAATATACCCGACCACACAGCTTCATATTTTAAGTGACCATCATGGCAACCGTTCACCAAGGGCAAACCCTAATGCCAAGGGAATGGTAAGCGGGCTGACGCTGGAAAATGGTCGTGATGATCTGGCCCGTCATTACTTGGCAACACTGCAATCTATCGCTTATGGTACCCGCCATATTATTGATGCATTAGTCGAAGCAGGACACCAGATAAACAGGCTGGTTATGTGTGGTGGTGCAACCAAAAACCCTCTATGGTTACGTGAATATGCCAATGCCACTGGGCGCGAAATCCATCTCACTCAGGAAGAGGATGCTGTCAATCTTGGCTCTGCTTTGCTTGGTGCCGTTGCTTGCGGTTCCTTTGCAAACTTCTCTCAAGCAGCAAAATCGATGGTACGTGACGGCAACATTATCAAACCGGAAAAAGAGACATTTTTATTTCATCAAGCCAAATATCAGGTCTATCTACAAATGTACCGAGATCAACAGCGATATAACGAAATCATGCAAACCGGTAATTAGCTTAACGTTAATAATCTTAACGTTAATAATCCATCTATATACCCTATGGATTTCAAGATGAATCGCGACGGCAAGGGAGTAAATCCCCGGGAGCATTACATTTAAAATACATTTTATAATGACATTCTACAACTATAAAGCCATAAAGTAACCGGAGGAAAAGTCTCTGGGTTTTACCATAGCCATGCTTTCAGAATGGAAGGAAAAATGATCCACGTTCTCTTAAATTAAACGAACTGACTCACTATTAAGAAACATATGAAAGAAAATAAGAACTCATTGATAAAATTTCCCCGGCCTCATAAGCCGGAGAAAAGGCGATCAATCCTTATACCTTATAACTGTATTGATAATATCCGCTAGAATCATAATAGAGACCAGACTTCTTCTCTACCGCGTTTAGCAACACACCTTTAATATGAATGCCATTTTGCCTAAATCGGCGAATAGTAACATTAACTTCTTTAACCCTTGTTTTATGATAACGTGCAATTAACAATGACGTTCCTGCATATCTCCCAATAATCGCAGCATCAGTTACAGCCAAAATAGGAGGAGTATCTACCAAGACATAATCATAATGCTCTTCTGCCCAAGATAATAATTCTTTAAATCTATTATTCATAAGTAATTCTGACGGGTTTGGCGGAATAGCACCTCGATTGACAAAATCAAGCTCAGTAAGATACGTTCTGGTAATAATCCCTTTTAACTGATGTTGACCAGACAAATATTCAGAAAGCCCCATAGATTGAGGACTTTCCAAGATTTTATGTAAACGACCTCTTCTCATATCTGCATCGATTAAAAGCACGCGTTTATTACTTAATGCCAATACAGCGGCAAGATTTACTGAAATAAAAGACTTTCCTAATTCAGGAGCAGAACCTGAAAGAAGAATAATTTTGTTTGCAGATTCCATCATTGAAAAATGCAAGGTTGTTCTAAGGCTACGCAATGCTTCAATAGCTAAATCAGTGGGATCTTGAATAGCTAATAACCGCAATTTCTGACGATGAGTTTGCTTTTTCTGTTGTTGATCAAGTTTGATCTGAGTCTCAGATAGTGGAATAGTAGCGTAAACGGAAACACCTATTTCTTCCAATTGTTCGGGGCTTTCGATTCCTTTACGAAACATGACTCGTATGCAAATCAACCCAGCAGACAATATAAATCCCAATACCATCATCGATGCAATAATCAATGACTTCTTCGGTTTTACCGCTGAACTTTCTACAATAGCTTCATCGATAATACGCACATTACCAACCGTCCCCGCTTTCACGATATTCAACTCTTGCTGTTTATTGAGTAACTGCACATAAATTTCTTGGTCAACTTGAACATCTCTGGCCAAACGTAAAATTTCCTGCTGTGTTTTAGGTAACCGTTTGATTGATTGATTCAGCTCCTTTTTGGTATCAACCAAAGTCTTACGTTTATCAAGCAACGCAACATAAGCGGGATGTTGTTTGGTATACAACTGCTGTAATTCAGCTTCTTTGAAAGTCAATTCATTAATCTGTTTCTCAATTTGGACCAATGTCTCCAGAGCCGATTTTGCTTCAAGTGATAAATCGATAGATTCATTCGCTTGACGATATTGATTAAGCAACTCTTCAGAACGATTAAGCTCAATTTTAACTTTAGGCAAATGATTTTTTAAGAAATTAAGGCTACTTTCAGCCTCTTCCGCCTTTCTTGTCACATTTTGTTGCAAGTAATTTTTACCAATACTATCCAGTATCAATTTTATTCTTGCACGATCATCACCTTCTATTTCAAGCAAGATAATACCGGTATTATTACCTTTTTCTTTTACCCGCAAAGCCTGTTGCAGCCCGCGAATAACACCCAATTTTCCCCGTTTAACCAACGTGAAACTTTGCCCTGGAGCAGCTGAAATATTTGAGATAAGCAAATTTATGCCATCGATATCAAATACTTTGTTTACTTGCCCGTGAAAAACCTGATCGTCAAAAAACAACCGATAATTTTCTGCATCGTCAACATATATTTTTATCCCTTTATTAATATATTCAGGTGATATTGTAAAATGTTTAATAACAATATCAGGCTTTGGCATACCACGAAGACGGGCAATGCCCTTACCTATCACAGGAAAATAATCCGCTGTAACCTGAACATCCAAATTTAGATCCTTTACTGTCTTTCCTAATATCATTCGGGAAGTTAATAACTCCAATTCTGCCGATATATCTGACGGTTTCCCAGAAAACATATCCGACATGTCGCCAATTAAAGGCAATGCACTACTTCTCTTTTCAACCTGCAATAAAGCATTTGCCTTGTATATCGGAGTTACAATCAAGGAATAACAAAGGCCAATAACGGTGAACAATAGGGTAATTCCACCAATCACCCAGCGATAATCGAATAAGGCACTAAGAAGACGGCCTAAATCAATTTCATCACTATCCGTATGAGTGTGACTTGATTTATCTGATGTAGTCATAAAAAGCCTATAATTACTTTATTGATAAGTAATGAAGAACAGCAAACCCATAATATAAAAATACTTATAAGTTATAATTTCCCTAACCAACTATTAGCACTATTAAATAATAACTGATACACATATTCATAAACCTCGATATCAGACTTATAAGGATCGGGGATCACCATTTCATTTAACCAATGACCTAAAAGCATTGTTTTCCCCCTTGCCCCTAGATTTATCCTATTTACAGCCTCAATATGTTTTTTTTCCATAACCAAGATCAAACTTGACTTCTGGCATAATTCACTGGTTAGTTGGCGTGCTATATGCCCTTCTAAGGATAATCCATGTCTAGCCGCAACCCTACTTGAGAATTCATTTGCAGGTTTACCAATTAAAGCCGATATTCCCGCAGAATAAATCTCTTTCTGAGGAAATAGCTGCCGCAATAAACGCTCTCCTGTTGGCGATCGACAGATATTACCCACACAAACAATCAGAATAGAATTGAACATTAATTCGGCCACTTACGAATCCATTTAGTTGTTTCAGTCAGGCTATTAATGCTTGATATCGTTGGCACCAACTGATTAATAACCCGATTCCAGCGAACGACTGGCGCACTGGTAACATAGACAATATCATAAGGTTGCAAATTAAACTCAGTTCCCAGGACTAACGCCGTCGCATCCTTAGCATTGAGCTGATAAATATTGGCTATTTTCCCCTTATTATCAGGTACATTACGCAAAGAACGGATAACAAAGATGCCATTAGCATCACTTGATAATTGATCTATACCTTCAGCATTACCCAATGCTTCGGTCAAAGTCATTCCACTGCGATCCATACGTAGAGTGGTTTGTTTTCTGACTTCCCCCATAACAAACACTTTCAAATCATCATTACGAGGAATGTATAAGATATCGCCAGAATAGAGCAGACGATTTTGCTTCAGATCACCATTTTGCATCAAATCTTGAAGAGAAATAATCGTTTCTTTTCCCTTATGAGTCAAAATGATCCTCCTCCAGTCAGCATTTTCGGTTAAGCCGCCAGCATGGTTAATCGCATCAATAATGGTTAAAGGAACGTTAGTGATAGGTTGTTGAGCAGACCTGGCAACTTCACCTGTTACATAGGCTTTTTGTGAACGAAAAGCAGCAATATTGACATCAACTTGAGGTGATTCGATGTACTTCGATAACTTATCAGTAATCATCGTACGCACCTGAGTGACCGTTTTTCCTTTCACATGAAGTTTACCAACATAGGGATAAAAAATCGTCCCATCAGAATGCACCCAGTTACCCGTATCACTAGCACTACGATATTGTCCTGCCGGTATTGTCAATTCAGGATGATCCCAAACAGTAACCATAATGACATCCCCCACACCAATACGGTATTCATACTGTTGTAATTCTTTATCTAATTCAGGATTAGGACGCGCAATAGCAGAATTCACTCGTAAATTTTCAATTAATTTTGGTGTTACCGGATAAACATTTACCAAATTATTAATATCATAGTTACTATCATCATCATTGATTATTTCTTTATTATAAACAGTAAGGCCACTCCCAGGTATAACAGTACAACCACCTAATAGCATAGAACCGGACAATGCCAGAACTATAATTAATTCCTTAATATTCATCAGAAATTTATCCTTAAAAAATAATAAACAAAAAAGAATACAGAAAATAGTATTAATTATAATCTCCCTAACAAAACTAGATTATAATATAATAAAATATAATATAATATAAAGATTTTGCTTAAGGTCCGCAAGATTCTAGGCTACTGGTCATATCACTTGGTAAAAACAATAGAAATCAACTTAATAGCTTTGAAAAATTCAGACTATTAAATAATAGGTAGTAAATTAATTAATTATTTTATTATTTAATATATCTTATAAGGTATTATTACAAACAGAAAGTAAGAACAGACCTATCAAATAAAGGATAGTGAGGATATTTATCAGAATTTATCGAAACCAAATACATACTCTCGATGACATTGTGAAGAAAACACATACCTACTTACATCAAATCCGTGTTCATATCATCGACTTTGGTGCTTGAAATGGTGATAAAAATAAAAAAACAGACAATCAATTTATCAAACAACTCCAATTATAAAACCCCAAATTTAGTCATATTATAAACAATAGCTCGGTAGTATCGGATATTTTTAGATTGTTTTAACTTTAAAAATCACCACTTTGTACTTTTCACGTTTATCAACTACCATTACCGGTTGTTTTATATAGCAGTAGAAGATCTGAGAATTGGACATATTCCACAAAAACTTTATCAACTGGGATTACCATGAAAAAATCTACTATACTAAGAATCGCCAGGCCAACTGACAATTTAACTCAAGTTGCTGAAATGTACTGCCGAGGTTTAGGATTTATTCTCCTAGAGCAATTCGAAAATCATGAAAATTTTGATGGCATCATTCTAGGGCATCCAAATCATCTCTGGCATCTTGAATTTACGCATCATCGTGGCACAACAGTAGGAAGATCCCCCACACAGGACAATTTATTGGCTTTCTATATACCAGACCATTCAGAATGGTTAGATCAGATATCATTAATGGAAAACGCTGGCTTTATTGCAGTCCCCTCTTACAACCCATATTGGGATATTGAAGGTAAAACATTTGAAGATACTGATGGTTATCGGGTTGTATTACAAAACACAGTATTCCTTGTTTGATTATTAATCGACCTTAAGCATACTTGCCCTAATAACCAACCCACACCTACGTTGTTTTACATTACGCAATAACATTATCAAAACTCAGCTATTGACACTGAGTTTTGATATATTCTTGCAAGTATTTCGTTTGCTGTTCGTTTTCAACAATCATTCTTCGGAGATCGAAATAATCTTGTTCAGTTGCCGGGTTAAGTCGTGGGGTGGCTGCATGGCCCACGCTGCCGGAGGAGCCGGTTTGGCCTTGATGACAGGTGGCCGCGATGCGCAACCGGCGATGACCAGCGGCAACATCATTGCGCAGAACATCAATTTCAGATTTGGCATTAGCAAGTTCCTTTGTATGCTGATTATCCAGTTCAGACAGGAGCCTTATCCTCTCCTGCTGATTAACGATTTCATTCTGCTGCTCCAGCAACTCACTCTGTAGCTTAACGGTCGTATCAAGCTGTTTGGTATACTTACCGTAATAGTGATAAGCCAGAAGCGAGGCAAGCGCCAGAGCAATAACAGTATAACCACGAGAGTTAAACTTCATAATATCGCTCTACAAAAGGGAAAATGCTTTATCAATGACCTCATCGCTATAAGGTTGACTACCATTTTCCATGGTAATAATGGACTTAATAAGCTCTGTCATAAATACTTTATTAAATACATCAACAACCTGATCGCGAGTCACTCCCGTGTCTTTACATACGTGGTTAATATAGGCATCAGTATTATTTTCATTAGTGGGAGCCCATCGTGAAATGATCCCTTTCACTGTTTTAAGGCCATATTTCCGATTGTAATTATGCAAAATTTTAATTATTGCCCGAAGACCATATTCAGGACTGACAAACTGACAGAAAGATTTATCAGTACGCTGTGATGCAGGGATCAAGCCTTGCCAACTATCACCCAAACGAATATTACCTGGGTTATTATTTCGAATGCCTCTGCTCATAATTCACTCCTATTGTTTATTACCTGTTTTGTTATTAACAACTTTTCTTAAGATCTGACCAAAATAGTCAGTGCCCAGATAACCAATAATGACACTGCTGATGTAAGCCAAATCCGTGCTCATACCAAAAAAATTCAACACATCACGGATAAACCAAGCAATCATGGCACACATAATAGAATCCATAATTGTCGTCCAGAATTTACCACCGTTATATCGACCTCTGAGATAAGCCATTGCGGCAGCCAGCGCCGCACCTATACCTTGTTCTTTGACTGACAGCAGCCATAACCATAGCTGCATCCAGATGTCAGGCTGTTTATCCATGTATTTCATCCTTCACTCCCACTCACATAAATGGGAATCCATAGGCTGCCGTGTAGCCTTAAATTTGAGTTAATAGGAATACTGCGAAATCAGTAGAATAAGAAAAGGCTACACATAGTGCAGCCTTAAATTTTATAAGGTGATTACTTACATTTAATATAATACCAAGCTCATCAACAAACTCTGCTGGTGTATCATTATGTGTAAGGGAATGATAATAATTAACAGATAGATATATCCGTTATCTTTCAAGTTACTTCTTTGTTGGCTGCACTCCTCCCGGTCACATCGTTCGCTATGCTCCCGGGGATTCGCTCCCTTGCCGTCGCGATCCATCTTGAAATCCATAGGGTACAGTTTATTAAAGCATTGACTTTAAATTACCTGTCCTAATAGATTATGGAAAGACAGAGTAATCAGATGAAAACGATTAAAAAATTAGATCATATAGAGCATTGTAGTCACTCATCCATGAACCTCCTTAATATTAAGACTAAATTACAACGTATAATAAACCATAGTTCATGGTAATTATGCACACCTGGTAATAAATCTCTCAAGGCAATTTGATCAATAAAACGTTTAGCAAGCAATTTTTTTAAGGATGGATCGTGTATCTTTTTTCTGTACAAAATAAAAAAACTACCAACTTCTCGTATTGCATGACGACTAAGAGATCTTTTTAACGACTTTTCACCTTTAATTTCTTTTGAGATTTTAATAATTGAATTAACCACGGTAATATAGCTATCAGCTCGATGATATAATTTTTTACTTTCTCTTGAGCGAGTTATTGATTGCAAATTATGTCGATAACAATACAATTGCTCCTCACAAAATCCGATTCGATTCGCTATAAGTGACAAATTAATTGTCCATAAGATATCTTCATGAAAGATATTTTCCATAAAACTCAGTTGGTTATTTATAATTAATTCTTTTTTAATAAGTTGTAACCAAACAAAATGTGGCCATTCTCTACACTCAACGCAATATTTTATCCACTCTTTACCCGTTAACACTCTGCCATAAGGTTGTCTACGTGTTATTCTTCTATTCCCTTGTGAGAATGGATCTTCTGTAAAACTGACTCCATTGCCAATTAACACATCTAATCTCTGTTCAATAGCTTGATCAAGCCATTTTCTTAATATTTGTGGTTTTAGCCAATCATCACTATCAACAAATAAAACCCACTCCCCTCTCGCATATTTTATGCCGTAATTTCTAGCTATTGAAACACCACGATTTTCTTGATTAAGGATCCGTATTCTATTATCTCTTTTTTCATATTCTTTAATTACTTCTAAGCTGTTATCTGTTGAACCATCATTAATAATAATGACCTCAAAATTAACATTTTCTTGCGAAGAAATTGAATCTAACAAATAGATTATATTATTTTCATCATTAAAAACAGGGATAATGATAGTAATATCAAACTGAAACATCTATCATCCTTTTAATGAGTTAGTTATTTTTGATAAAAACACCATTTTCATAATAAAAATGCACCTTTTCCCCATTGCTATTCACAGACCATACAATATTTTGAGCATCAATTATAGATGGGATTGAAAATTTCCACCAAAACAGTAAATCATTAAGTATGACAATGATAAGATGCACTGGGAATTTAGGTATTACTATCTCCTGTAAAGATAGAAATAGTATCAAAAATCTATTGGAACAGTTTAAATAAATCGGCAAATGTAGCAGATAAAATTAAAACAATTAAAACAATTAAAACAATTAAAACAATTAAAACAATTAAAAGTGATATTAATTTAAAATGGCTTGTGTAATCTATATTAAAAATACAGTTAAATACTTTGAGGGTGAAAAAGTAAAATATAATCAAGCATAATAAACAGAAGAAAATAACAGAAGAGGAACTATTCAACTAATTGTAAAATGAGCGATTCAAATGTTAATGTATTATTATATAGATATTCAAATAGCATTTAAAAATTTAAAAGACAATATTATCCCTTATTTATTAATGCAAAAATATTTAAAACTCATAGGCATTCTGGATAACATGGTAAGGGAGACAATTGCACTACAATTCTTTTTCCTGCAACGACGCGTTGTTGGCTTTTCGCCTGCACTGTCCGTTTCCCATCCCAACGTAGACGAGTCCTTAAGAATAACTCACCGTGAGAAAACTGCGGACTCAAACGCATAGAAAAAGTGACGGGTAGCATGTCCAAACGATAATGCATCTCACCCACTGTCAACACTTTTCCTTCAACCACCGTCAACAATGACACCTCAACGTTTGCCGTTCTGGGTAGAGAGGCCTGCATGGTCACATCGCCCTCAATCAGACGTGATGCTTCATGCTCAACAGCCTCACTAACACAACCGGTAATCAGCAAACACAACATGACCAACCCTATTTTGGTCATGTTAGGCTGATCCTACGTTGTGACAACGGAGTATGCTGCCCATCCAACAAACGCTGTAATGTTGTCTCATGTTCAAGCCCCATGACAAGACCTCTACTCAGCACCGCAGAAAGCGGCTCATGAACGTTTTGTGGTATATACCCTGACGTAACCCGACGACCACAACAAAGGCTATCATTTTCATGGGGCACATTTGTTAAATGAATGGGTAACGAATTCTCAATTTTCATACTCGCATTCCCAAAGATTCGTTCTGTTGAGAGCCCATCGGAAGTTGAGCTTGCAATAATTCCTGCCAAAACTCAGCATGATCCAACATACTTGAAAGGCTCTCTTCAAAAACAGCCTGATTCAACCGACTTGCTGACATTTGCCGATAAAGCTGCACCATCAGCGTTGACTCATCAAAACCAAAGTGAAGATCAAACTGATACCAATGACGATTAAAGCTAGCTAATTGACGGAAAATCCCCTCTCCGACCGCAGTAATATCAGCGACATCTATCTGTAAAATGAGCTGGTCACGTTCAGGAATTAAGATCAAAGAGAGGTGAAGATGCTCATCAAAACAGAGAGCAGCCACACCTTCATGATTTAAAGCTAGGTGCGGCAAGCCGAATTTAGCAGCAAATTCAGACAAAACTTGGTTGACGATGGCTATCACATCCATGGGTTACTCCTGCTAGAGAAGGCAATCAGACCAACTTGAATTACCGAGTAATCAAACAAACGGGTTACCCCCGCAGAAAAGGGACTCAGTTTACTACCATCGCCTTTTGGACCTCTGTCACTCAAGGGCAATTCTTTTAATAAAAAGGTCACCCCAGTGATTATCGAAAACCAAACACCGGAGCATAGGAAGATGCTTTTTTTCCTTAACACATCCTGCCAGCTAAGAACTGAAATCTTAATTTGATATTTTCGTTTTTCTGCACCTTTGACGGTATGAGTAGATTTTAAAAACGAGATAAAATAACGGTATCCATCAATAAGAGCGCACCTTTCGGTGCGCCCAAGCTTATTATTCAACGGGTCTACTCCGCCAGCATTACACCACACCAGTCGCCGCGCGCCATGCCTGGACATGGCTCTGATAAAGCTGCTGTATCAATTGCAAAACCTCTCTCATGAAATTGTTATCCAATGAGATCTGATCTTCACTCTTCTGTTTTTCATGTTGAGCAATAGATGAATCCACTTCATGTTCCTTAGCTTTAGCCTGAGAAAGTCCCTGTTCTACCTGTACCGAATTATTGGACATACTCTCTAAAGACTTCATCACTGAAGTTAAGAACTGCTGCTTGCTGTTACGACTTTCAAAAACCAAGGTAATAGATTTCAGAGCACTCTTGTCAGCATCTTGTGCTACATTCCATACTCTACCAATTGCTGCCCGATCTGCATCGCTCCCCTTACCCAACTGTTGCAACTTAAGATCGATTAATTCGTTACGACCAGCAATATTACCTTCCAACGTCTTCTGCTGCTTAACCGCTTGACTGTTTTTAACGGAAGAAAAACCACCTATCAGCCCCGAACCAATCGTCATTAAGCCTGAAACCACTGCCATAGCAATCATCAACTTGGCGCTATGTCGCATCTCATCCACTTGTGACTTCTGAGCATCAATGGACGCTTTATTCTCAGTGTCACGCTGCAAAATACCCAGTTCACGCATTCTCTTGGCAATCTCAAACAACAGCGACATCATATCCAGCGTATTATTTAATTCTTGTCCGACATTTCCTAAGCGACTGGGATCGAAGCTCTGTTTCGGTACAATCAATTCAACCGTATCCGTAAGCCTAATTTTTTCCGGCTGTTGAACAGCAGCTTCATGTGCTGTCGGTGTCGGCACAGAACTTTTGTCAATTACAGCATCAACGCCGTTATCGACATTGCTCACCTGATGACTACTAACATTATCAATTCTCATTTTTTTACTCCCTAAATTCCCTGTGGTCGGCTGGCAAGGTTATTTATCATGTCACCTCTGGCATTGAGCATCTGAAAAATCATTTCCATCACATGTTGAAAAGACTCTACCAGTTGGGACAACTCCTCTTTCAATTTGTCCATAACAGCCTGAAATGCAGTCAATTCGCTACGTGAAAGCTGTACATCAGCTTGTCGGTTAGCCGCTTTACTCTGGAAGGCAGCATTGGTAGTTTGAGCAGCGCCATTAGCAACATCAACCACCATATCGCTCACCTGCACACTCACTTTCACACTTCTGGCCACAGTATTAGCTGCTGTACCAGCGACTTTTGCAGAAAGTTCTGCCGCCTTTACTGCCATCTTAGCTGTCATTTCAGCCACTTTAACGCCCATCTTAGCGCCCATTTTTGCTATCAAGCCAGCAGCTGAACCACCGAAACTGACTGCCGCTGCCGCCACAGCCATCGTAACCTCAATCGCAGTTATGACTGGCCCTAACCATTTCATGGTTTCCTTGCTGATTAAACCATCTTGAGCCGCTTGTTGTAGTCCCTGAGAGACCACGCCCATTACCCCTCCGGCAATCAGCAAAGCGCCTGCTACCGCACCAACGCCGGTAGCAACCATAATTGCTCCAACCACAATTGAGGCAATCGCACTGATCCAGCCAAAGATCTTAGAAAACAATCCAGATTTCTGTGCCTCTTTAGCTGAATTTTCAGCCTCTTTAATCTTCTGCTGGTTCTCATCCATTTTCTGCAAGCTTTGCTGGCGTGCTCGCTGGATATCTTCGATTTTGAGATTCGTCTGATCACGCTCAATCTCGCTGGTCAGTTTGCCCAGTTCAATCTCTATTGCCTCAGATGAGAGAAAATTTTCTACCATCTCCTTTGAGGACAATCGCGAAACTTCTGTCAGCTTTATTATCACCGCCTTTGTCAGCTCTTTTGCCTGCATCACCTCTTGCATACCTGATTCGAGCATAGCCATGTCTTCTGGTTTAGGGTGAGCATTCATCACTGCCAATGGCGCTGGCAATGATACTCCTCGTGACTTAGCAGTATCAGAAGGCAGCAAGTTACCCGCCTGGCTAGACGTAACGTGCTCCTCGCCTTTAGGAGGTATAGTTGCTGGGATCTCACCAACTTGAAAACCATCTCCCAATTGAGGAATTCGAGGTTTATTTACTATCGGATCCATTTTCCTGAGTCCTTTTTATTGTAATAGCTTCTAACATTGCACTAGAACTGGCAGCCAAAGCGGCCTGTTCCGGCGAAGCTGCCGCAAGCTGTTGGGCCGAGTAGAAGCCACTCTCAGCCCCATCAAGTTCTCCTAATTGCAGGAGACATTCGGCAGCATGAAATGGAAAACGGGGCTCATTAATATCAAGCATTGCTCCGTAGCTATAGCTTTGAATTGCCTGCTCCAGTTGCCCCATAGCCTGACGGCATGCCCCCAATCCAAGGAAGAACCGGGAGTCATAGTGATCTAACATACACAAAGCCTGGAATATCTTATGTGCATCCTGCCATTTGCCTGACTGATACTGGTTGAACGCTAGCGAGTAAAGTTGCTCCAACGTATCACTAGAAATATCCTTCAACATGGCAAGAGTGCCGCCATCATGAAGAAAAGATTCCAGCTCTTGTGCATATTGGTCAGAAGTCGTTGATGTTTCTTGATACTCCATAATCATTCCTTAAATTGCGCCGAGAATATTGCGCATAATACTGTCATACTTTTGAATAAAACGGTTTAACGCCTCAATAGCCGCGTTATAACGGGAACTAGCCTCATTTAAGCGTGTTGTTTTTTCCTGGACAGTATTGTTCAGTGGATTTACACGATCATTAACCGAAGTAGAAAAGTTGGCTAAGCGATTATTATCTTTGTCATATTCGTAAGAATCCGCCAGACCTGTCATAGCGCCGCTTTGCTTATTGGGACTCTCTAAAAATGCCTTAATAGAGATTTCAGAGCCAGAAGATATCTTCTTTAACAGTTTATATTCAGCACTTTTCTCAAAAGCGGCCTGATCACTAAAGCCATACTTCTTATAGTCCAGCAAATCGAAGGAACCGGAATCGGTAATATTAAGCGTCCCATTAGCTGCTAATTTCGCATTAATCTCCGACTGAATAACACTGTAAATCTTTAATTCTGCGGTCAATGCTGCCAGGTCATCACGCAACTCAAGTCGTTTTTTATCATGACCTGACATAACAGAAACAAATATATCGATTACATCATCATCAAGACGATCCGGCGTTAAATTAAAATGAACCGCAGCCAGAAAATCCCTTAATGTCCAATCAGTTTTTAATGTCGAGCTATTCAAGAAGGATTTAAGATTCTTGATACCATTCTTTATTTGGCTATCGAAATGACCATCTTTGACAATAGCGTCCGCTGGCAGAAAATAGGCAATCAGTTTTTTCAGGAGATCCTTATTTTTATTTTCAGTGATAACATCAGAACCAGATTTAATCTTGATCCCCTTATTAAGAATAAGCTCAACCAATTCATTGAGTTCAGAAGATCCAGAACCTTGTAATTGCTCTAGCGAAACCCCGTTCAGATCTTTCAAAAAAAGCTGTGGGTCATTTTGATATGGCCTAATTTCCACCTTCAAACTCCTTATACAATAATGCCACGCATACGAGGTGGGCGACGGAGACGCTTTCCCTCTTCCAGAGAGGGCGGTTGGTTGCTTCGTAAGCGATTAACTTCTGTCAGCAACTCTTGTTCGGCATTCTGAACTAAAGTAACGTCAGTATGACCAAACAGTTCTGTACCCACACTTGGGTTGATGCCAAGAGACTGCCACATCTCCTGCAACAGTTGCAGTCTGTGATCACTGTCCTTAATGGCCGCCTCAGCAGCGTGCAGTACCTTGGCGTTAGGTTTCTCTTGCATCAGTGACTCCTATAATAAAGAGAGATATTGATTCTTCCTGTCAACGTTGGACTTTTTTTTGTTGTTTTCTCATTTGATGTAACGATATAACGCAACTGGCTTCTAACTCGAACCAGCCAGGCGCGACCTCACTTGCACCTGTCCAACGGTGATAAAAGCGGGCCAAACGCTCATCATTAAGGGGAGAATCAACCAAAGTATTAACTTGACCATAAAGTCGGCTACCCGGCCCAAGCATTGCCATCGTTGCTGCTGCTAACAGATAAAGAGGCGCAAATGGATTAGCCAGTCCTCGACGCTGCCGGGTGCGACGTAACATGATGATCCAAACTCGTGGCGCATCATAGCGCCAGGCAATTTCACAATCTTCATACCACACACGCCAACCAAGAGGGATCGCGCTACTTCCCATATAGTGAGGGTGAACCGAATAACCCTGCTCCTCAAACCAAGGCGTAAGTGGATCACGGTTCATAGACACACCCTGCCAAGAGGTTGGATATTGATCTGTTGAGTCAACTCTTGATACGAGAGCACAGGCAAGCCGTGGTGATCACCTTCAATTAACTTACGGACATAGCGACGAATATCCATTGATACGATTAACACTGGCTTATTCTGCATCTGTGTTAAATCGCCCACTGTTTTCTTCATCTGTTCAAGGAAACTTTGCGTCACCGCTGGGTCTAGCGCCAGATAACTACCTGCGCTCGTTTGACGAATACCACTCCGGATCTGCTCCTCTACCTGTTGATCCAACAAATAGGCGGGCAGAATATTGTTGCCATTAGCATACTTGTAACAAATGTAACGCTTGAGACTACTGCGAATATATTCCGTTAATTGCACTACATCTTTCTCCTTCTGCCCCCACACCACCATAGCTTCGAGAATCGTACGTGTATTACGAATAGAGATGTCCTCGCCTACCAACCGTTGCAGTATCTCAGTCATCCGTTGCAATGGGATTATGCGCATGGCCTCCTTGACCAATTCCCCATAACTGCCTTCCATCTGTTCCAGAAGATAACGGGTTTCCTGCACGCCAATAAAATCTTCGGCATACTCCCGCAACACATGTGACAAATGCCAAGTGATCACCTGAGACATGGATAAAACCGCTAGCCCAGATTTCACCAAACGTTCCTGATGTGCTTCGGCTACCCACAAGGTAGGCTGATTAGGTAATAGAGGTTCCCCTTCTTCATAAGGGATAGCCAGTAATTCCAACTGACTGACTGGTTCCTGCGCCAGTAAATGCGCTGAACGCAGCCGACCACGGGCAACGGGCACCTCTTGTAGCTGGATCAGGTATTCCCCTTGCTTCATCCCTTCATTAAAACGTAAGTGAATACCCGGAAATGGTACGCCCAAATCCAAATAGAGGGCGCGTCGTACCCGTATTAATTCATCATTCAGTGAAATAGCTTCCAGCTCAGCCTGTAATCCCGCATCCACATCAATAAGTAAAGGAACCGTCATAGCAAATTCCTCTTTCTCACTCAGTTTTCCAGCTTTGGCCTTACTACCGCTTTTGGGTTTAGATTTGGCCGCCGGTGCGCCTGCCCCTTGGGCTAACAGTCTAGGAAGATCCGCTTGTTGGCTGGCGTTGGCTTGTCGCTGGCGCTGGAACAGCAAATAACCGCCACCCGCCACCACCAGTGCAAGCATTAAGAAAGTTAATGTAGGGAATCCAGGAATAAGGCCAAATACCACCAATAAAACACCGCCAATTAATAGTGCCTTTGGTTGAGCAACGACCTGATCACCAATCTCACTACCTAGATCAGAGGCGTCTTCTGACGAAACTCGGGTAACAATGATGCCTGCCGTAATCGCAATCAACAGGGCAGGAACCTGAGAGACCATACCATCACCAACGGTCAAAATGGCGTAGAGCTGCAATGCATCGGACGCTGACATCCCTTTTTGGGTGACGCCTATAGTTATCCCACCCAAAATGTTGACAAAGATGATGAGGAGACTCGCAATCGCATCACCCTTAACAAATTTCATCGCACCATCCATCGAACCAAACATCTGGCTCTCTTTTTCGATAATGCTACGCCTCTCCCTGGCTTCATTGACGTCAATAACACCAGCACGCATATCTCCGTCGATACTCATCTGCTTACCCGGCATGGCATCAAGGGAAAAACGAGCACTAACCTCAGCTACGCGCTCCGAACCTTTGGTTATGACGATAAATTGTACAATAGTGATGATCAGAAAGATCACTATCCCGACTATCAGGTTGCCACCGACAACGAAATTACCAAAGGTGTAGACTATTTTACCGGCATCTGCTTGCAGGAGGATCATCCGGGTGGTACTGACGGAAAGCGCCAAACGAAACAGCGTGGTCACCAGCAAGACCGCAGGAAAAGCGGAAAACTGTAAAGGGGAATTGATATAGACCGCCATCATCATGAGCACAACAGAGATGGTCATATTAATGGCGATCAAAATGTCAAGTAGGACAGGCGGAAGCGGCAAAACCATCATGAAGACCACGGCTAGCAACAATACTGCCAACATGATGTCTTTACGCTCGCCAATCAGACGCAATAACTCAAACCCACGGTTCACAATAGGGCCCCTTGAGCGAGATAACGCTGATAAGCACTGCGTGCTTCTTCCAGGTTCCCTTCCTGTTGACAAGCACGGCTAACACAAAGCCAGAGGGCGGCGCTTTGTTCACCCTGCTCTTGTAAGAGAGTGCAATGTTCTTTTGCCATGCTCCCCTCTTGCAGTTTAAGTAATGAAACCACCAAGGCGCGACGCCCTTCCTGATGTTCAGGATGCAAAGCCAGTAATGCATCCAATAAAATACGAGCTCGGTCAGGATGACCGTATTGAAGTTGAAGCCAGCCGAGCAGCAACAGAGCGCTCTGCTGTTTAGCACTGAGAGTCATGGTCATACCTTGTGCAACAGGTGCAGAGCCATCTGCAACAACTGTTCATCTTGATTCATTTTTTCCAACAGGGAGACAGCATGCTGTACCCTGATGTCATTACCTTGTTGCAAAATTGTACGCAGACCACTAACCGCCTGACGAAAATCATGTGGACGCAACAGAGAGTGAAACCCATCTTGCGGGCAGGCAAAAGCCAACAAAGCCTGATCAGCCTTGTTGGCTGGATAAAGACGTGCGGCGTGAGTCTCAACGGATTGACCATCGGGCAATAATGCGTAGCGATCAGGTAAACTAACCTCTATCTCTTCCCGACTGATCGCCGTTAGTTGCTCAATTCCTATATGGGCGGCAGCGATTTTGCTCACGAAGCGAGCACCTCACGCTGTACTCTTAGCAAAGAGCGAAATGCCTGATGCAGCAAGGGCAACGTTATATGTCGTTCATCTAGTGTCACAAACAATAACAGGCGATCTTCCCCCAACCAACCACAACGCAAGGGCAGTTCAGGCCCCTGACCACTGAAAGTGAGTAGCATCGCTTTCACCATGACCTCTTTTCCCTGATGCCAGGGAATTTCACGGGCCAGCCAAAGTGTTAATGCGCCACCATAGCGCTCAATTTGCAACGTACCAGAATACTCAAAATCGATTTGGATCAAGGTGCTAGAAGCATCAGACATCTCCATACCCAAATCCTGACAAAACTGGAGCAACTGTGGCTCTATCCAGTTCATGATGCTCCCTCTCCCGACCACAATTCGTCTTCTTCTCTCTCAATTGCTGTATCCAGCGCCAGTTGACAAACATTAAGCAAATTTTGGCGCTGTTCTTCATCACTGAACACCTCCACCGGAATCAAGCGAATCACTCGCTTTAACTCCCGGTAGAAATGAATTTGAGTTTGGCTATCCTGCAATCCCAAAGCATGACCGAGTATTTCAACATCTCGCACATTGGCCCAACGTTTCTCAACCAGAGAAACGACATCCCCCATAAGGTCAGAAGGCCCGTATGCCATGACTTTCCCCCTCTACCACGCTTTTCCATAACTGCTCAACCTGAACCGATAAACTGTTAAGCAAACGGAGTTTATGCATGTCACTCATCACACGTTCCAACTTAATCGGATCAAGTTGCCGCTGTTGGCTGTCCAAATCAGCACTCAACGCTTTCATGATGAATCCTGTTACTTCCATCAGGGAACTACTCTTGAAATTGGATTGAATATCCCGCCAGGCAGCCGACAACCCTTGGTAATCCATAACTGCATCACGATAGATGTTGCGCAATGCTTGCAAATTACCAACCCCATTTCTAGCTGCTGCCGTGGCATCAGGCGTAATGCGGGCTCCCAACTCGATAGCCATTCCCTGCTCTTGCGCTAAACGTGACAATTCCTGTTCAACCAATGTCAATATGGCATGTGCCTCTGGCCTACCCGCCAGCGCATCACGGGCCTGACTTAGCGCATAGAATTGCTCACTCACCTCTCCAGAGAAACTTTCCAGATAAGCCTGTAACTGAGCAATATTAGTCAACTGAGCACTATTTAAGTGAGAGATCAATGCTTTGACTTTTTGTTGACGCTCTAAATCTGGCACTTTCTGCAAATATTCACCCACCAGTGCCTCAATTTCTCGCACCCTGGCATGTCCATCGCTAACTTTACGTTTGGAAAGTGGCATATCCTTGCGTTCCGAAAATGCAAAAGTCATCTCTTCGGCCGCATCAGCAAAAGACTGGGATGCTGATACCAGCACAACTTTCTCTCCCTGAAACTGACCTACCTTAGCTTGTTCCTGTTGTGCGGTAACCCCAGCACCCAGTTCTGATAAAGTTATCGAATGAAGATGATTCTGGATAATATCCATAGTCTACCTTGTCATATCAGAGTTAATAATGAACAAATTATAAAGATACCGCTCCTGGGCCTATGCCAAAATCAGTCGTGAATTTTTAGCAAAAACCGCCATAACTCAAGGAAGAGCCCCATTGTTCTGATATAAGACCCATAAAACATGGGCAACACACCGTGAATAAAATAGGAAATCTTACCGATAAAGCAGAGAACAGCCAGGTAAACTCCAACTATTTTCTAAAAACTCCCGACTCAGGTTGCAATCCCTTCCTCCTCTCCTTCTCTATAGTATTTATAGCAGAGGTTATATAAACGATTATGAAGCTTTCCCTTGACCATATTCCCGGCAAAATGCGCCACGCCATTAATGAATGCCGGCTAATTCAGATTCGCGGCAGGGTTACTCAGGTCACGGGTACACTACTTAAAGCCGTTATTCCTGGTGTACGGATAGGTGAACTTTGTCACTTACGCAATCCTGACAACACACTGTCGCTTTTGGCGGAGGTGATTGGATTCCAACAACATCAAGCCTTGTTAACACCTCTCGGCGAGATGTTTGGTATCTCTTCAAATACTGAAGTGAGTCCAACCGGAGCTATGCATCAAGTTGGCGTGGGGGACTACCTGTTAGGGCAAGTCCTTGATGGGCTAGGTAATCCATTTTCCGGCGGTCAATTACCGGAGCCACAAGCCTGGTATCCGGTTTACCGAGATGCGCCAGCCCCCATGAGTCGTAAACGGATTGAGCACCCGCTCTCTCTCGGCGTACGCGCTATTGATGGCTTACTCACTTGCGGCGAAGGTCAACGTATGGGGATTTTTGCCGCCGCTGGCGGCGGAAAAAGTACGCTATTATCTACGTTGATTCGTAGCGCCGAAGTTGATGTTACCGTGCTGGCGCTCATCGGTGAACGTGGCCGTGAAGTGCGGGAATTTATCGAATCGGATCTTGGTGAAGAGGGCCTAAAACGCTCAGTGCTGGTGGTAGCGACCTCAGATCGCCCGGCAATGGAGCGGGCTAAAGCAGGATTTGTTGCTACATCAATCGCTGAATATTTTCGTGATCAAGGTAAGCGTGTACTCCTGCTAATGGATTCCGTGACCCGTTTCGCCCGAGCGCAACGAGAAATAGGTTTAGCTGCCGGCGAGCCGCCAACCCGACGTGGTTATCCCCCATCAGTGTTCGCCGCTTTGCCACGGCTAATGGAACGTGCTGGTCAATCCGACAAAGGTTCGATTACCGCCCTCTATACCGTTTTGGTGGAAGGCGATGACATGACAGAGCCTGTAGCAGACGAGACCCGCTCTATCCTTGATGGTCACATTATTTTGTCACGCAAACTGGCGGCGGCTAACCACTATCCAGCTATCGATGTGTTACGTTCCGCTAGCAGGGTGATGAATCAAATTATCACTCCTGAACATCAGGCTCAGGCCGGCCTGTTGCGCAAATGGCTAGCTAAATATGAAGAAGTTGAGCTTTTGTTGCAGATTGGAGAGTACCAAAAAGGGCAAGATCCCGTTGCTGACAATGCCATTGCGCACATTGAAGCAATACGTAGCTGGTTACGCCAAGGCACCCATGAGCCAAGTGATTTACCGCAAACCTTAGCTCAATTACAGCAGATAACAAAATAATGATTGGCCGTTTACAACGTATAAAGACCTTGCGAGTCGAACGCGCTGAAAAACATTTTTCCTTGCAACAAATGAAACTGCAAACGGCCCGTCAACACCATCAGCAGGCTTTGCAAACCTTGCAAGATTACTGTCAATGGCGAATAGAAGAAGAACAACGGCTTTTTGAATTGTGTCAAGGCCAACCTATTGATCGCAAAGGCCTTGAACGCTGGCAACAACAAATTGCCCTGTTACGCGAAAATGAAGCGCAACTGGAAAAGCAAATGGCTGAAATGACCGAAAAAGTGGAACTGGAACTCCGTCAATTAAAAGAGTGTCAACGTGTTCTGCACCACGCACGCCAACAGCAAGAAAAATTTAATGAATTGGGTCGTCAGCAACAAGAAGCGATCCGAGCCCAAGGTGAATACCAGGAAGAGCTGGAACAAGAAGAGTTCCATCGCCAGGAAAGAGTGTAAAACAGAAGAGTATGAACCCACTGACAGCTATCGGCAAAAAAGATGTCTCCTCCCTCCCAACGTCGTCTCCCGCAGAAGCAGACGCAGATTCGCAACGCCGTTTCGAGCAAGCTATCACCTCTCATGCCGCCAACACGCGTCAGTCAACCACACGGCGGACGGAACAACCGTTAACCAATACGACGACAAACAATAAACCAGCGGATCAACATGACTCAGATGAGGAGCTTCCACTATTCGACTCTTCCCAACTGGCAATTGATGATCCGCGCAAGCAAGCCTTATCATTGACAGGCCATGGCATGCCTGCGCCACTTCAAAATCAGAAAAAAAACGTATCGTCCCCCGCTCATCGCTTCAATGAGATCGCTAACGAGATAAGGGAATCTCTGTCAGCACCCGAAGTCCCAACACGTCAGCCCAACCTGAACACCTTGACTGATTCTGGCCTAAAACCAGTTGATATCACGGTAACTTCTCATCTTGACACAGCAATGATACCTGTTCAGCAAGACATAAACGATGAACGGGCATATCAAACACCTAGCCGATCCCCATCTCAGCCAGATACACAACACGGTGCCATTCCTCACCAACAAACAGACCCAACTTTACCTATACCTGCCCGCCATGCCAACGAAATCAACTCTGCGGAAGGAAAAACACTGGATGAAATCGAAACATCCCATTTGTTGGTATTAAAGCCAAAAGAGTCCGACTCTCAATCCTCTTACTCTGGTGGATCAGACGGGAAAGCACCTTTCTTCCCACAAACGCAACTCCTGCCGGGGGAGCGCATCCTCGCCACGATGCAAGCAGCTTCAACCCTATCTCCCCTTTTGGAAGCGTTAATCGACAAACTGAGTGTAGAGATCAGTATCGAACTAACCCAACAGCAACGTCCGGCGACATTACATCTGACACTTCCTAGCCTGGGAGCACTTGAGATCCAACTCACCAGCGAGCATGGCAAACTTCAAATAGAGATTTTAGCGAATCCGGCAGCTCAACAACTCCTGAAACAGGCACGCTTTGAACTGATTGAACGTCTACAACTTCTTTACCCAACACAAACTGTTGAACTCTCCCTTCCGTCTCAAACGGATAGTGAACATGGATCACGTCAACGTCGCAGCGTATATGAAGAATGGAAAAAAGATGCATGAATAGCCTGACCTTATCCAAAGTTTCATTGGAAGAATTAACGCTGCACCAGACCCTGAGTCGCCACCAGCAACAATTTAATTGGGATAATAACTATCTCTCGCTGGATGTGATTTCTCCTCCTCAGACGTTAGACAGGAAACTGATCGCCCATTGGCAGGGACAAACCTTCTCCTTGTACTGCCATGCAGCCGAGTTAGCGCTGTGGCTCGCACCTGATCTACAACAAGCGGACCTCACATCACTCCCTCAAGATCTGCTGTTGGCACTACTGGAATATCAAAGCAAAGTGCTACCCACTCTGTCATGGTCAGCACTGAGTACCACGTCAGAACGTCCTTTGTCAGCTTGCTTACGACTACGCCTTGAACGGCCAGGGGCCACATTGCCGCTCTGGTTACCAGAGCCATCCCCCTTAATTGCCATATTGCCAGAACGTCAACCTAGAGAATGCCTGCCTATTCCATTACGGCTTTCTCTGCAATGGGGAGCAATAATCCTGACTTTAGATGTGTTTCGTACTCTGGAATCAGGGGATGTGCTGCTACTGCCCCCACAGCAACAACCAGATGACCCTTTATTAGCGTATCTGGAAGGACGCCCTTGGGCCTACTTTAAATCCCATGACCATAAATTGGAGTTAATCACTATGCACACCCCCTCTCCTGATAGTTCTGACAACGCTCTGCCAGTAACAGACTTAAACGAACTAGAGGTTCATGTCAGTTTCGAAGTGGGCCGTCAGACTCTGGATCTACAGACACTCACCAGCCTGCAACCCGGCTCATTACTCGATCTTGGTGTTCCTTCAGATGGCGAGGTACGTATTCTCGTCAATCAGAAATGCCTGGGTTCAGGGCGATTGGTGGATATTGAAGGACGTCTGGGTGTAAGAGTTGAACATCTCTCCGTGGAGAAACAACCATGATCCAGCTACCGAACGAATTGGATCTCATCATCGGTCTGGCCTTGCTAGCTCTGCTTCCCTTTATTGCCGTGATGGCGACCTCTTTTCTCAAACTGTCTGTGGTATTTTCCTTACTGCGTAACGCATTGGGCGTACAACAGATCCCACCCAACATGGCTATGTACGGATTGGCAATTATCCTCACTATCTATGTGATGGCTCCGGTGGGTTTCGCCACTCAAGATTACCTGCGTCAAAATGAAGTTTCATTCAGCAATGCGCAATCAGTAGATAAATTTGTGGAAGAGGGCCTGACACCTTACCGGAATTTTCTCAAACAACATATTAAACCCAGTGAACGCACTTTCTTTATCGATAGTACCCGACAAATTTGGCCAAGCCAGTATGCAGATCGGCTAGAACCAGACAGCCTATTGATACTGCTACCCGCCTTTACCGTCAGTGAATTAACCCGGGCTTTTGAAATCGGGTTTCTTCTTTATCTACCATTTATTGCAATCGATCTCATTATTTCTAACATTCTGCTGGCAATGGGAATGATGATGGTTTCTCCAATGACTATCTCACTTCCTTTCAAATTACTGTTATTTGTCCTGCTTGATGGCTGGACACGCCTAACACACGGCCTTGTTATCAGTTATGGAGATTGAACATGAGTAATGCTGATATTTTGCATTTCACCAGCCAATCTCTCTGGTTAGTGTTAATCCTTTCCCTGCCGCCGGTACTCATGGCTGCGGCAGTGGGAACATTGGTCTCGTTGATCCAAGCACTCACCCAAATACAAGAACAAACATTGGGTTTTGTTATTAAATTAGTTGCGGTCATTATCACCCTGTTCGCTACAGCTACTTGGCTTGGCAACGAACTCTATAGCTTCGCCAACATGACCTTTCTTAAGGTGCCGCTGATCAAATGACCCTACCAGAGCTCCAGCAGCAAATACTGGCTTATACCCTGCTGTTACCTCGCATCATGAGTTGCTTTGTGATATTTCCTGTGCTCAGCAAACAGATGCTAGGTGGTGGGTTAATCCGCAACAGCGTGGTCTGCTCACTGGCCCTTTATGCTTACCCAACAGTAGCAGGCAGTCAGTTGCCCACATTAGGTAGTCTGGAATTGACGCTGTTGCTCGGTAAAGAGGTCCTACTCGGTTTGCTCATTGGCTTTATCGCCTCTATCCCATTTTGGGCGATGGAAGCCACCGGTTTTATTATAGATAACCAACGGGGAGCAACAATGGCTTCAGTGCTTAACCCTTCCCTGGGAAGTCAAACCTCACCCACGGGTCTATTATTGACTCAAACTTTGATAACACTCTTTTTCTCCGGCGGCGCTTTTCTTGGTCTGCTTGGCGCCCTATTTCAAAGCTATAACAGTTGGCCGGTAACGCAGTTTTTTCCCCAAATTACCAATCAGTGGATCCACTTTTTCTATGGTCAGTTTAGCTATCTACTACAGCTCTGCGCTTTAATGGCAGCTCCTTTGCTAATCGCCATGTTTTTAGCAGAGTTCGGGCTGGCACTGATTAGCCGTTTCGCTCCCTCTCTCAACGTTTTCGTGTTAGCAATGCCGATCAAAAGTGCAATTGCCAGCCTGTTACTAGTTATCTATATCCGGTTATTGATGCATCATGCCTATGATAAAGTGCTGTTAATTCTCTCCCCAGTGCGCATGTTAATCCCTATTCTGGAGGCACCATGAGTGGAGAAAAGACTGAAAAACCTACCCCCAAGAAACTTAGAGACGCCCGGAAGAAAGGCCAGGTAACCAAAAGTAACGAAGTCGTCTCCACCTCCTTAATATTGGGGCTAATCGGCATGATAATGGTCATGTCTGAATACTATTTGGAACATCTGGGTAAACTGATGCTAATCCCGGCTAATCTACTGGAGAAACCCTTTCCCCAAGCCTTCAACCATGTGGTTGAAAACTTGATGCAAGAGCTGGTCTACCTCTGCCTGCCAATTCTAAGTGTTTCCGTTTTGCTATCGCTGGCATCACACTTCGCTCAATACGGTTTTCTACTTAGTGGACACGCCATCAAACCTGATATTAAAAAGATCAACCCTGTTGAAGGCGCTAAGAGAATCTTCTCTATCAAGAGTCTGGTGGAATTCATCAAATCAATACTTAAAGTAGGACTGCTCTGCACCTTGGTTTGGATTACTCTGGCAGGCAATCTACAAGCACTACTGCGCCTGCCGGAGTGTGGAACAAGATGTATTGTTCCTGTACTCGGCATAATGTTAACCCAGCTCATGACCGTATGCGGCATGGGGCTTATTGTGATTTCTATTGCCGATTATGCCTTCGAACACTACCAACATATTAAGCAGCTTAGAATGAGTAAAGACGAGATCAAACGGGAATATAAAGAGAGTGAAGGCAGCCCAGAGATCAAAAGCAAACGACGTCAATTTCATCAAGAATTACAATCAAGCAATATGCGCGCTAGCGTTAAGAATTCATCAGTTATCGTCGCCAACCCAACCCACATTGCGGTAGGTATCCGTTATAAGAAAGGAGAGACACCGTTACCCCTTATTACACTCAAGTTCACCGATGCGCAGGCCCTGCAAGTTCGACGTATTGCTGAAGAGGAAGGCATTCCGGTGTTACAACGCATTCCGCTGGCCCGAGCACTTTATCAAGATGGCCTGATAGACCAATATATTCCTGCTGATCTTATCCAAGCTACCGCAGAAGTTTTGCGCTGGCTAGAACAGTGGCAAGATCGCCCGCCGGAGCCGTAACCTGTCCTCAAACAGCGTTTTTTGACAGTCAAACTGCATATATGAACTGAGCATTGGCATTTAACATACCTTGCCAATGCTCAATTGCAAACGAAATACAATTTATACCCGTTATCTTTCAAGTTGCCTCTTTGTTGGCTGCACTCACTCCGGTCACATTAGTTACCTATGCTCCCGGGGATTCGCTCCCTTGCCGTCGCGATGCATCTTGAAATCCATAGGGTATATATTTGTTTCTTAAGCGTTACGATTTAATCACATAATAACAACAAATTTAATATAAATAAAAATTACTGCTAATAACCTAACATTGCTTAAACAATATTATAATAAACAATCCAATTCAGTTGGGTGGATTTTTTGTTTTTATCGATGGATCAAATAGCTGAAATCAGATTGAATTTATTATTAAGTGATTTATATTACACGTAGCTATTTTGATTTCACTTTGCGCTGATTTCTACACCTGCTAATTCGTTAATATTACTCTAGCTATCATTCATTACAATTACTAACGTATTATGAATCACTAATAGATTTCCTGAATAAAAGGAGATAACTATCAATATCAGTCAAGACAAAAGACTCGGTTTATATACCCGTCATCTTTCAAGTTGCCTCTTTGTTGGCTGCACTCGCTCACCCCGGTCACATAGTTATCTATGCTCCCAAGGATTCACTCCCTTGCCGTCGCGATGCATCTTGAAATCCATAGGGTATAACTTTATAACTAAGGGTGCAAAATTTATAGGCAATCGTTATCGTGCAAAAAACTGATCCCTTTTCACTCTTCGTTTATAAAACGTTTATAAAACGTTTATAAAACGTGAGAATAATACAGTATTCGGACCAAAGAACATTATAGGCCCACTAGCAAAAATCATTTTAATTAAAAGATGCTATAGTTAACCATCAGGTTAAATACGTAAAATTATTTTTCACTGTCTATTCCAGGCAGCGAAACCAAAGAAAATATCTACTAATAATAATGTAATTTGTATTTTTAAGACATAACACCAACAGATCCAGGACAATAGAATGAACGGCATCACAACATCAGGGAAGGGAATGGATATCTCACTACTCCAGCGTAGCATGCCTGCCTTTAACGTTATAGAGCACCCCCAAGAAGGGATATATATCCTGCTCGAAGGTGAAATGACATGGCAGGACAGTACCAATACCTACGATATCTCCCACAACGAGTTGCTTTTTGTTCGTCGTGGCAGTTATGCAGCAAAAACGCGTAGCGATACTTGCAAACTACTCTGGTTGCCTCTGAGTACGACTTTCCTCCACGGGTTTCTGCAACGCTTTGGTACTCTGCTCAGTGAAGTCGAGCGGCACAACATGTCAACACCCGAATTAATTGCATTTACCTCATCCCCTCTGTTATCTCAAAGTATAAATGGGCTGGTCGATCTATTGGCTCATGATTATCCTACAGCGCTGGGTCAACTCAGAACAGAAGAACTGCTATTGTTATTAGCATTTGGAGAACAAGGTACTTTGCTCATGTCAGTATTACGACAATTGAGCAATCGCCAAGTGGAACGTTTACAGAGTTTTATGGAAAATCACTACCTTAAGGAGTGGAAACTCAGTGAATTCGCTAAAGAATTTGGTATGGGATTAACCACCTTCAAGGAGCTGTTCCGTTCGGTGTACGGAATATCACCACGCGCTTGGATCAGTGAACGCCGTATTCTTTATGCACATCAACTACTACTCAATAGCGAGATGAGTATTGTTAATATCTCGATGGAAGCAGGATTTTCCAGCCAATCCTACTTCACTCAAAGCTATCGGAGACGCTTTAATTGCACGCCCAGTCGAGCCAGGTATGGCAAAGAGTAACGATTGGCTAAAATAATCTGACGTTTTTTACAAGTTAACCGTTGGCCTGACAGATAAAATAAGGCCATCCCTAATTTAATCGACAAGAGTGACTAGCAGCAAGATGAGCATAGCATGAGCCAGCAAGACCATAATCAGACTCGAACCAGCATGTTTCTCGGCCGCAAGATCTCTGTCACGCAGTCGGGAATTCCACGCCGGGATCAATTACTCGGAAAATCATCGGCTATTCAGTATCAGAATAGAGACATTATCAATAGCCAACAGTTTATTTTATTACAACGTTTGCTACCCAGACATCTGCTGGAAAGCTTGATCAAGTCCGTCTGGTTTCGTAGACGGTTAAATTGCGGGCAAGCTTTGCGGCGTGATGACCTACAACAGCTCATTAGAGCGGCGGCAGAACCGGAATGTGACTGGAATAAGGTGCTGGGTGACCGCATAAACCTAGCTGACAGACATCTTTTACAGCACTGGGTATTACAGCCGCTATTTGACTGGTGGCTCCGTTTGTTGGAGCCAGAGATAGACTTCTGGTTCACTGAATTTGATCAGTTACAGATCCAAGAACGGCAACTGCGTGCTAAAGCGCATTTTTGGCAGCAAGCCGAAAGCGTCTCGTCTCAATGCCGGGAACAATATCATAAAGAGGTTACATCTTTGCAAGCAGCGCTTAATCAACGCAAGCAACTATTAGAAAAACGGCTGTTGACAACGGAAACCCAAGCTCGCGAAGCATGGCCCAACTGGTTTACTGGGCTAGATGCACTCCAGACTGGCGGCGACCTAACCGCTTTTATGCCAGTTCCCGAAGCACTGTCATCCTGTTGGGCGTGGTTGACTACTTTAGAGCATGACACCGAGGAAGCTACTCACTTGAAAAAATGGCTTTGTGCCCATTTTCTGTGCCTGCCACAGGACAATTTTTACTGGCAATCGACGACCTAATTATTAGAGGAAACATGCAAATTCTACTCAATCATTTGGCCAGTCGCTTAGGCCAGAAGCCTTTTATTTCCGATAGACAAGGGCATTACCATTTGCACATTGATAACTACAACCTGTTTTTTCGCCAACAGGGAACTGAACTTGTGTTATCCAGCCCGCTAAGCTGGCGCCACAACCCAAAAGATCCGTCAGGCGATGAATTACTGAAAACACTATTGCAACAAGTTACGCGCTGGGGACGCCATGCTCCCCATGCACTGACCTTAGATGAATCAGAGAATCTTATTCTGGAAGCACGCCTTGACCTTGATAGTTTGGATATTCAAATACTGGAACAGATGCTAACTCTGCACATCGATCTACTGGAACAAATCATGGCTTTATTGTCGGAAACCCAATCCGCCCCTCAATGGAAACAGGCAATATGGCAACCATGAAACCATTCCAAAGGCTATGCCGTTCCCTACTGTTATCGTTGAGTATCAGCAGTGTGATGCTCCCTTCTGCTTATAGCCAAGATCTGGATTGGTTTCCTGCGCCTTATAACTATCTGGCAAAAGGAGAAAGCTTGCGGGATGTACTGGTTAATTTCGGCGCCAACTATGAAGCATCAGTGGTTGTCAGCGACAAGGTGACCGATCAAGTTAACGGCCATTTTGAGCAGGACACTCCTCAGGAATTCCTGCAACATTTATCCTCTCTCTATAATCTGGTCTGGTACTACGACGGGAGTGTGCTTTATGTATTCAAAAACAGTGAAATACAATCGCGCTTGCTTAAACTTGAACGGACCAACGCAACGGAGTTACAGCAAGCCCTAAAACGTTCCGGTATTTGGGAGCCACGCTTTGGCTGGCGTCCTGATCCAGGCAACCAACTGGTTTACGTATCAGGCCCTCCTCGTTATCTTGAACTGCTTGATCAGACTACATCCGCACTGGAACAGCAGTCATTGCTGCGTAGCGAAAAAACGGGCGCCTTGACAGTGGAAATTTTCCCGCTCAAATACGCCTCAGTGGTCGATCGCAAGATCCAGTATCGTGATACCAGTATTGAGGCGCCGGGCATAGCCACCATCCTCTCCCGCCTGCTCAGTGATACCAATGTGAGCGCTGTTACTGGTGAAGCATCTTCTTCTATGGGAGAAAGCTACTCAAACCGTGCGGTCGTACAAGCAGAACCCTCCCTAAATGCCATCATTGTACGGGATAACCCGGAAAGGATGTCCATGTACGCCCATTTGATCAACGCACTGGATAAACCATCCGCCCGGATTGAAGTTGCCCTTTCCATCGTTGACATCGACGCAAACAACCTTTCAGAACTGGGAGTTGACTGGCAAGTCGGAATCAACACCGGGCCTCGCCATATCATTGATATCACAACTTCTGCCAGGGAAAAAAGAGAGAGCAAAGAAAAAGGTGAAAACCTCGGTTCAGCCGCATTAGGTAGCCTGGTCGATCGCCGTGGCCTGGATTACCTGCTCGCCAAAATAACCTTACTAGAGAGTAAAGGAAGCGCTCAGGTGATTTCCCGCCCAACGCTTTTAACGCAGGAGAATACACAAGCAGTCATTGACAACAATGAAACCTACTACGTAAAAGTTAATGGCGAACGGGTTGCCGAGCTTAAAAGCCTTACCTATGGCACTATGCTGCGCATGATCCCTAGAGTCATCCAAGTAGGAGATTCTCCTGAAATCAGTTTAGACCTGCATATTGAGGATGGTAACCAGAAACCTAATAGCTCAGGACAGGATGGCATCCCGACTATCAGCCGAACCGTTGTCGATACCGTTGCCAGAGTTGGACATGGGCAAAGTCTGCTGATTGGTGGCATCTACCGCGACGAAATGAGTCAAATAACACGCAAGGTGCCATTTTTAGGCGATATCCCCTACCTGGGTGTCTTGTTTCGCAATACCAGTGAGCAAGTTCGGCGATCAGTACGGCTATTCATTATTGAGCCACGTCTGATTGATAGTGGGATAGCCCATTATCTGGCTCTTGGTAACGGACAAGATCTACGCCCTGGATTACTGGCAACACAGGATATCTCTAACCAGAGCCTATCGCTGAGTAAAGTTCTGGGAAGTGCACAATGCCAACCATTATCCTCAGCCCATCAAGTACAAGAAACCCTACGGCAAGCAGGTAAAAGCTCATTTCTATCCTCATGCCGAATGGGTAAAACTTACGGATGGCGAGTCATTGAACAACAATGTTCATTGAAGGAAACCTGGTGTGTTCGTGCGCAAAATAAGGCGAACAGATGAGTTGGAAAATTCGCTTTTACCGCGGACTGAATAAAAGTATTGAGGTTAATTTAGCTAAGGGGCGTTTAGCCATCGGCTCAGACCCCCTACAGGCAGATATCGTTCTGGTGGATGAAGATGTTGCGCCTGTGCACCTGATTTTAGAAGTCGAACCAGACTCAATTCGCCTGTTGGAATGGGCCGGTGAAGTCGCACCAAGTCAGAATGGCGAACCGCTATCATCGGGTGCGACATTGCAAGCGCTGGCCCGTCAAGAGGCTGGCCCGTTATTGTGGGCTTTTTGTGACCAACAACATGCATTCCCGAACCAACTCGCTGAACTGGCGGTCATACCACGCCAGCGCCCTGCCCGCCAAAATCGTAGCCGGGTAGCAGGCGGGATGTTGATACTTTGTCTGGTCTTGGCACTCGGTCTTCTGGCACTGCTTGGGCATGAAGGATGGCAAAGGAGCAACATGTCCAATGGCCTCGCCGAGCAAGAACTACGCCGTTTTCTCAATGGCGATTCAGCCTATCGCCAGATAAGTGTACAAATGATGCCCGATCATGGGCCACTACTGCTCAAAGGTTATGTGGACCTCAATCAACAACGGCTGGCGCTGCAACAGTATCTCGATACTCACTCTCTCAGTTATCGGCTGGAGTTGCGTACTATGGAAGAATTACGTCAGGGGGTGGATTTCATTTTACAAAAATTAGGCTATGCCCAGGTGCAAAGCCGCAATGGCAAACAACCCGGTTGGGTCCGCCTTACGGGAGAAGTCACTGATACCAGCCAGCAATGGAACGATATCGAGTCACTACTCAAACGTGATGTTCCGGGATTACTTGGTATAGAAAACCAGACGAAGTTCACCGGTAATCACCTCAAGCGACTGGATATGTTATTGGCTAAACATGATTTACCCGACTCGCTGATCTACAAAGATAAAAATGATCGTATCGAGTTCACTGGTCAATTGGATGAGCACCAGACGCATAACTTCTACCGCTTACAGCAGGTATTTAAACAAGAGTTCGGCAGCCGGCCAACACTGGTATTACTGAATAATAAGCGTCTCACTCGCAATGATGAGCTCAATTTCGACGTCCGGGCCGTTTCCTTCGGGCGTGTACCCTATGTGGTACTCAAAAACAACCTGCGTTATCCGGTTGGAGCAACCACAGAAAATGGTTTAAGAATCGAAGCCATCCGTCAAGATGCGATTGTTATTATCAAGGGTGGACAACAATTTATCGTCAAACTTAACAGGAGCCCAGCTTCATGATGACATCCCTGGAAGCACGACTGTTTGGTGCTGATCCCACTTATGTCAACGAAATGCAACACCGTCTCGCTCAGGCGCTGAACGATATCAAACAACGCCTGAGACGCGGCGGTTCAGTACAAGAATACCAACAATGGCAACTGGAGGCTGATGCCATCCAAGCTGCAATCACAATACTTAACACAACAGAACTTAACACAACAGAAGGAAACCATCATGGCTGAAATTTTTACTTCCGCAAAGACAGTTAATACTCTCGATAAGGTTGCTGAGCAGCTTAAGACCCAAGCCAACACAGCTAACACAGACGTTAATGACGCAATCGCCGCCCTCAGCGGCGGGCCTGATAACCCTGCTTTGCTAGCTGATTTACAACACAAAATCAACAAGTGGTCGGTAATCTACAACATTAACTCTACTGTCACCCGGTCCATGAAAGACCTGATGCAGGGCATATTACAGAAGATCTAATCATGACACGTTCACTCAAAGGGCTACTGGCAGATATTGCTCTGGTTGGAAGCGGCCATCACTGTCATGACGAAGCCAATATTATTGCCGACTGGCTGATGTCAAGCGAGGAAGGACAAGAAGCAGCAAACCTGATTCGGCTCTCTTCTCTAACGAACCAAGGCAAATATCAACAGGCTCTGGATTTTGGTCGGGATCTCCCTTGGCCTATTTTAGAACCTTGGTTAGCTTTGTGTGAGTGGCGTTTGGGTCTGGCATCAGCTCTGGAGCAGAGACTGACGCGAATGGCGGGCAGCGACGATCCACAATTGCTCTCCTTCGTTGACGGCATGCGGGAACAACTGGCTCATGAATAGGATTGAAGGACCATCCTATAACACTGTGTCGCAACCAACGGTACAGCCTTCGGTCAGTTCCAAGCACCAGCACAGCTTTGAGCAAGCACTGGAAACCACGCCTGATCAGCAAATGCTGAAAGAGCGCCAGCAACGCTGGCTTCAGGGAGAACCGCTGGAAAACGTTTTAGCCGACTTCGAGCCAGCGACACAGCGCAAAGTGACATGGCAGTGGTATCAGGCTTTATCGTCTGACAAACAGCCCTCCCAACGTGCTCAGTTAGAAGACAAGCTGATCGCTCCGGTACAAGAGCAGCTATGGTCGCAGTTTGGTGGCTTGACAGGCAATATCAAGCCATCACTGGATATGCCAGAACTTAGAAAGATTGTTCGTGAATTCGCCCCCACAGGTCGACAACAGGAGACAGTGCTCCTCAAGATACTCGGCAAGATTGAACCTATTCCTGGCAATGAGTACCTGAGTGACCTTATCCGGCAGGAGTTGAAAACATTGATCCCCCGTAACGGTATGGTGGATAACCTGATTCGAAACTCACACAAACCTGATTTGGAAGAATAATGGATCTACCGCAACTCAGTAAAACAAGGATAGACAACCTAGATAAACTCAACACACCTCAAATTTGGAGGAACAATGGATCTACCACATATAAGCGAGACACTGATCACCAGCCTGGATGAACTCAACACATCTCAGGCCAGTGCAGAAAATATTGCGAGTTTTGAACTTGCTATGTCCAATCAAGATCAGGGGATTGAAAACAATCTGATCAATGAATTAGGTCAGATCAGGCAACAACTTACTCAGGCGAAACAAGATCTGGAAACACAGCTAGCGGTCCCTAGCAGTGATCCTAACAGCCTGATGCAAATGCAGTGGTCTCTAATGCGGATCACCCTGCAAGAAGAGCTGATTGCCAAAACGGTAGGACGACTCAATCAAAACATTGAAACCCTAATGAAAGCCCAGTGAGGAGCTGTGAAGAAACACTATATAATCTGCGTCATGCTCGCTGTCCTGATGCTAACTGGCTGTAAAATCGAACTCTACACCGGAGTTAGCCAAAAAGAAGGCAACGAAATGTTAGCCTTGCTCAGAGAAGCGGGCATTTCCTCTGATAAGCAGCCAGACAAAGATGGCAATATCAAGCTGTTAGTCGAAGAGTCTGATATCGCCCAAGCTGTTGAGGTGCTCAAGCGTAAAGGATATCCACGGGAGAGCTTTTCCTCGTTACAAGATGTCTTCCCTAAAGACGGCCTTATCTCTTCACCAATAGAGGAGCGAGCACGGCTTAATTTCGCCAAAGCACAGGAGATTGCTCGAACACTTTCTGAGATCGATGGTGTGCTGGTAGCACGGGTACATGTTGTTTTACCCGAGGAGCAAGACAGACTAGGTAAAAAACTGTCGCCAGCCTCTTCCTCGGTGTTTATCAAGCACGCAGCGGATGTGCAACTCGACACTTACATTCCTCAGATCAAGCAACTGGTTAATAACAGCATTGAAGGGTTGAGTTATGATCGGATCAGTGTCGTATTAGTGCCCGCAGCGGGCGTGCGTCAGGTACCACTGGCACCACGCTACTCCACGCTGTTCTCTATCCAAGTGACTGAAGAGTCACAGGGACGTCTGCTTGGGGTGTTGGTACTATTGTTAGCCTTATTATTTGTCAGTAATCTGGCGCAATTCCTGTGGCACCGAAGCAGGATGCAATAAATGGTAACCGCATTAACGCCTTATCAATTTCGGTTTTGCCCTGCCAGCTATATTCATTCTGACCATCTATTATCGGAATGGCTTGCAGTCTTATCTTCCCTACCTGAGTGGCGAAACTCTCCCAGGCTAAATGGGCGACTGCTGACCCAATTTGATCTACATGTGGATTATGAATTACCAACTGGATTGGGAAATATTGCCTTGTTAGAGCAATCGTGCTTAGAACAACTTCTTACCTGGCTAGGAGCTTTACTTCATGGGCAAGCTATCCGCCATTGTCTGATGGCGACAGAACTTCGCCACTTACATGACTCACTAGGAAAAGAGGGACATCGCTTCTGCTTAAATTATCTCGACATCATTATCGGCAACTGGCCAACTGGCTGGCAGCGCTCATTACCACCAGAAATTAATGCAAACTATTTTCGTACCAGTGCCTTACAGTTCTGGCTAACGGCGATGGAGCCTCCTCCTATTGATTTCGCTAAGCGCCTGAGCCTACGGCTTCCCTCTTATGAAAACCTCGCGGCCTGGCCTGTCAGCCAGGCAGAACGACCGTTGGCACAAGCATTGTGTCTCAAATTGGCTAAGCAAGTGAACACAGAATGTTACCATTTATTAAAATAACAACAGAGCATCTCCAACTGTCTCCTGAACTCCAGATACTGCGTAAAGCGGACTATCAAACCTGCCTCAGTGCCAAATCTCTGCTTGAGGCTGCCCGGCTTCAGGCACAAGAAATTGAACATGACGCGCAGGCGGTGTATGAGCAACAAAAAGAGTTAGGTTGGCAAGCAGGCATTGATGCTGCCCGCGCAGAACAAGCTAACCTGATTCATCAAACCCAGTTGCAATGCCAACAATATTACCGACAGGTGGAGCAACAGATGAGCAATGTAGTATTGCAGGCTGTACGTAAAATCCTAAAGAATTATGACCAAGTTTCCCTCACCTTACAGGTAGTTCATGAGGCCCTGTCATTAGTCAGTAACCAAAAACAGGTTATCCTGCGCGTTAATCCTGAACAGGCCGCAACAGTTCGCGAACAAATATCACGGGTACACAAAGATTTCCCTGAAATCGGCTACTTAGAGATCACTGCTGATGAGCGCCTCGATCAAGGGGGCTGTATTTTAGAAACAGAAGTCGGGATCATTGATGCCAGTTTGGATAGCCAATTAGAAGCACTGATGTCAGCCATCAATAACCAATGGCAAAGTTGACGACACCATCACACTTCAAAGAGATAACCGGTTTTCGACGGAAAGTGAAAATTTCTTCTGCCGTTATTAATATTCTCTATTTCGACAAAACATTATGATTCACTCTACCTAATATCCAAGCGTATATCTCAAAAAAAACCACTTAAGGAGTGACCATTGTCTCCCATTTCAGGTATTAATCACCAAAGAATATTTCCTACCCAACAGCTCGATACCACAGCCGTTAATCAACCACAGGGTGAACTGTCGGGTAAATCCCTGAAAGTCTCTTCACCCAGACCAGGGTTATTAGAGCGCCTCTCAGCGGCGATTCAACGCAATCTACCGGGCCATTCTATGCTCGATCGTCAACTAACCACCGATGGCAAGAAGAATCAAGAGAGCCGCTTCTCGTTCAGCATGATCAAGGACAGAATTGTTCACTTTGCGGTGAGCACCACATTAGGGAGTGTTAGAGATTCTGCAAATAAACACGGTGGAGAAGTGACTTTCAAGTTCGCCCAGACCAAAGGTACCTTTCTGGACCAAATCATGAAACATAGTGACACCTCCGGCGGGGTTTGTGAATCCATATCCGCTCACTGGATAAGCGCTCACGCCAAGGGTGAAAGTGTTTTCGATCAGCTCTATGTAGGCGGCCAGAAAGGACAATTCCATATCGATTCTCTGGTTTCCATTAAGCAGTTACAGATGGATGGCATGGACCCCTATGCCGAACAAAGTCAAATAACGGAATCCTGGCTTAGTGAGAACGGCGTCCAACCACGAAGCCAGCTTGATACAAACGGCGAAACTGGCAGCAAAGGCACAAAAGATCTATTAAACGCTATCCTGGATACAGGTAATAAGGGATCAGGCTACAAGAAGATCAGCTTTGAAGGGCAGATGGCTGGACACACTGTAGCCGCCTATGTCGATGACCAGAAAGGTGTTACCTTCTTCGATCCTAACTTCGGCGAGTTCAACTTCCCGGATAAAACCTCATTCTCCAACTGGTTCTCTCAAGATTTCTGGTCCAAATCCATGTACAACAAGGAAATCGGACTGGGACAAAATTTCTACGTTTCCAACTTCGAGCCTAAAACACGATGACACACGATTATCACCAGCTTATAGAAGCGCTGTTCTCTAAACTCGGAGTGCCCGCGTCCCCTACCGACGATGGTATCTACACTTTAGAAGTTGATGGACGTTTTCAGGTATTGATTGGCTGTTATCACGACAACTGGCTACAGTTGTTCTGCGAATTAGGGTCCGAAGTCAGTCATGCCAACAATCTTTTTGGGCAACATTGGCCGGCTCATGTCCAAGGTGATTTGGATGGACAAGCAATTTTGTGGTCACAACGCCCCTTAGTCGAAGTAGACGTAACTGAACTACAAGCTTGGTTAGAACGCTTTATTGATGATATTGAGCAACGCCTGACACCTAACACAACCCAACAGCCTAAAAATCTGCCGCCTTCCTTGATGCGGGTTTGAAACCACTACCGGAATATAAGTTTAATGGGAGCTTCAATATTTGCTCCCCTTTAAACTGCCAAGGCGAAATAATCAAACAAAGAGTTAAAAAAAATACTGTTACCGCCATGCAAAAAAACCGCAATTAAGCGGTTTTTTACTGATTAACAACTTTAACTACTCAGGATATTACCTTCATCGCTATCGTAAAGTCGCTAATAGATTTAAGCAGTCAAATTAAATCAAGATAATACGATAACATTTGCTGCGGATGGGCCTTTAGCACCACTCTCAACAGAGAATGAAACTTCCTGACCTTCTTCCAGTGTTTTGAAATTATTACTCTGAATTGCAGAATAATGGACAAAAACATCTTTACTTCCATCTTTTGGGGAAATAAAGCCAAAACCTTTATCGTTGTTAAACCATTTTACTGAGCCAGTCATTGCATTAGACATAGAATTTTCCTTTAATTTTATTAAGTTGCCATAAGGCGTTATGAGGTCTGTTTTTCAGTTTTACTTATGGATACTAATTATAAGGAATTCGCAATGAAGTGGTATCGGGGATAACGCTAAATGGTGAACTGCTTTAACTTTCTTTTCATAAATAGGTCTGTACTTCCAAACCAGTGACGTTATTAAATCACATTGATTGGTCATTAGCAAATTTTAATTTCATTTATTTTTTTCTATTGGTGTTCTCCTTTATCCTAAATTTCGACTTTATCCATATTGCATGGCTTTACCATAGCCATAACTAACTGAATTATAAAAATACAATGCTCCGTAAAAATTTCACCGCTAATTAATGGAACGGTAGTAGAAACCGGAGATCAGATGAAATATTTTGATTTTAATTATGGAAAAGATACCCGCAACGGTAATCAGGTCGGTACTATTACTATCTCTCTCATAGACCCTAACCTAAGATTATCTTAGTAAATAGATTCAAGGCACGGCATAGAATACAATGCTGTGCCTCCCGGTATTAACAGATCATCCCTACACCATACACCTATAAGGCTAAAGTGAACCAATCCCATTAGAAGCCCCTCACACTTACCTATTTTCGCCCTTGCTCCTACTCAATAACGCTTTCTATACTCCCAATCACCGCCTTTCCCCTTATCCTGAACGGCGAGGTTTCTCGGAGGCTAATTGATGAAGCAGGAAGTCAATCAACGACACCGTGCCTCATCCGACATTCATTACTGACGAAATTCTCATTATCGGGTAATCACCTGTTTGTCATTCAAGAAATAGCGAAACAAAACGTGCACACCTGTGCAAGATTTTGCACGCCGCTTATTTATTGTTCGTATAAACCTGAACACACTTTCCTCAACCCGATAAGTAGAATTAATTAAATTTCAGTTAATTATAAAATATTCTTATTTAAATCCTGTGGTTGACATACCTATTGCTAAACTTAAAGATAAGCGCTTATATCCATATATCATATATAGGGAATTAATATGAAAAATAAACTCATTAGCATACAACAAGTTATGGCACATTTTTATGACGGTATGACCATTATGGTTGGCGGTTTCATGGGCATAGGCACACCTCCCCGCTTAATCACCACATTACTGCATTCCGGTGTAAAAAATCTGACTCTGATTGTTAACGATACTGGCCGTATCGACGCCGGCATAGGCCCCCTTGTGGTTAATGACAGAGTGAAAAAAGTCATTACCTCACATATTGGCACTAATCCGGAAACCGGACGCAAAATGCTTGCTGGAGAAATAGAAGTAGAACTGGTTCCTTTGGGAACGTTGATCGAACGTATTCGCTGCGGAGGAGCCGGTCTGGGCGGATTCCTAACCCCAACCGGGGTAGGTACTGTTGTAGAAGAGGGAAAACAAAAAATCACCCTCAATGGAACAGACTATTTATTGGAACTCCCGCTACGTGCCGATCTCGCGTTGATTCAAGCTCATCTTGCCGATCATCATGGCAACCTCACCTACCAACTCAGTGCCCGAAATTTTAACCCAGTAATCGCCCTAGCGGCAGATATTACACTTGCCGAACCGAATGAACTGGTTAAAGTAGGTGAAATCGCACCGGACTGCGTGATAACACCTGGCGCATTGATCGACTACATCGTTTATCCAGGAGAAAATTAATAATGAATGCTCAACAAATTATTGCCCACCGTGCTGCTCTCGAACTACAAGACGGCGATGTTGTTAATCTTGGCATCGGTATTCCCACGCAAGTCCCGAACTATCTGCCTGATCACATTCATATTACTCTCCAATCAGAAAACGGCATACTGGGCCTTGGACCTATTACAGAAGTAGATCCCAATCTGGTCAATGCTGGCGGAAACCCCTGTGGCATCTTGCCCGGCGCCGCCATATTTGACAGTGCCCTCTCTTTTGCCCTTATTCGAGGCGGTCACGTCAATACCTGTATTCTGGGGGGTCTGCAAGTTGACCAGCATGCTAACCTAGCCAGTTGGATGATACCGGGGAAAATGGTCCTTGGTATGGGAGGGGCAATGGATCTTGTCACCGGTGCTCGCAAAGTCATCATTGCAATGAAACATTGCACCAAAGACGGTTCAGCAAAAATCCTCAAGCAGTGTACTCTGCCACTTACCGCCATCAATAAAGTCAGCATGATTGTCACTGAATTAGGTGTCTTCTGCTTTGAACAGGGTCAGTTAATCCTGAAAGAACATGCGCCAAATGTCACATTAGAGACTCTACGAGAAAAAACTGAAGCAGAATTTAGCATCGCACATGACCTCAAAGTCATGCCTGTACCGGTATAGGAGAAAATGAGCATAATTAGCAGAATCATTAGCTGGTTTTATCAGCGCTATTCCACCACCTCACCAATCGCTGCGGTACTATGCGACTATTCATGAATGTTCACCGACCATGAATGTTCACTGGTCGGATTATAAATAGCAAAGAGCCGAATAACAGTGAGTAAATAAACCAAATTCTCCTTCACATCGACCAGTTTGATATATACCCAATGGATTTCAAGATGGATCGCGACGGCAAGGGAGCGAATCCCCGGGAGCATAGGTAACGATGTGACCGGGGTGAGCGAGTGCAGCCAACAAAGAGGCAACTTGAAGGATAACGGGTATAAATATTTTCATGCAGTTTCATAACTTATATCGTTTCTTTCCAACTATATAACTAAAGATAAATCAATTTTTTATTTATGCATTTAACCTTACACTCAAAAAATAAACCCACCTCCACGCTCGACATTATTCAATATATATCTGGTTACGAAATTTCCGATTATTTACTGCCATCAACCATACAAAAATAGTTAACCTCATAAGATATAAGAATATTCCATTATTCTCATTCCTTACTAGACTATGATCGGCATGAGTTGGTAGGAATCATTTTTACAATAATTCAATATGTTAATTATAAAATAGTATTATTTAATTTGAGGAAAGTATATGAGTCCCAAGAACGATTTTAAAGCTTTTTCTATTAGTAATAATGCTAACGTAGTAAGCCAGGAAGGGTATGAAACAAGCTCGGCTTTAAAAACTGGATTTCCACCAGAGAATATTACCACTCATTTACTCAACAAGGTATTGCGTCAATCTTCAACAATATCGTCTACAATAGCTAATTTTATCGCGACACAATATGGCGATGATGTTCTGGACGATGGGGATATAGTCAAACTCACTACTCAGTTAAATAAAGCCTTAGAAAAAAAGATTGCGGCAGAAATTCCAAGTGCTTCACTAACTCAGAAAGGAATTGTTCAACTCACAGATAAAACAGGCAACAGCAATTCACTTGCAGTCACTCAGAAACTTGTTTCTGATGTAAATGATAATGCTAACAACAGATTAGCAAAAAACCAAAATGGCGCAGACATTCTTGATAAAAACGCGTTTGTGAAAAATCTCGGCTTAGCAGAAACCGGCAATTTAGCTAAAAATGCGGTACCGAATAGTAGAAAAATTAATGGAAAAGCGTTAACCGGGGATATCAGTCTGAACGCTGGAGATGTGGGGGCATTTAAGCTTGGATTAACAGGAAACAACACTGTTAATAATCAAGTCCCCTGGAATGCAAACACAGGATTATATGATTTACTGAACCCTGGAATAGATTCTTCGCATGTCGCTCATTTCAATAATGGCGTTGGAAGCTGCCCAGCTTTTCAATTGAAAGTGCTGTACAAAAACCGGGGAATTGCTTATCGCTCTGCCCGTGATAATTTTGGCTTTGAGGAAGATTGGACTGATATTTATACAACAAAAAATAAACCAACGGCAGCGGATGTTGGGGCATTTAAGCTCGGATTAACAGAAAGATACACTGTTAATAATCCAATCCCCTGGAACGCAAACACAGGGTTATATGATTTGCTGAATCCTGGAATAGATTCTTCGCATATTGCTCATTTCAATAATGGCATTGGAAGCTGCCCAGCTTTTCAATTGAAAGTGCTGTACAAAAACCGGGGAATTGCTTATCGCTCTGCCCGTGATAATTATGGTTTTGAGGAAGATTGGACTGATATTTATACAACAAAAAATAAACCGACGCCGGCGGATATCGGGGCATATGCAAAATCCGAGGGATCTGAATTTATCCAAGCAAAACATATTAATCCAGCGAATATAAGTGATTTTACCGCATGGATAAGATCATTGCCGCTGGGCGGTCATGCACTTAGATTTGGAGAAAATCATGGTGGCATTGGATATCCGTGGTCATGCGGCTATGTAACAAGAATATATGATACATGGGCGGGATTTGTCGCGCATTATGACCATGCAGGTATTAGCTTTATCCACGGAAATGATGGGGGCGGAAATACAAAAGTTAGCCGACTTTGGACAGACAAAAACGCCCGCTCCGACGCTAACGGCATTCTTAGAGTATCCAGCCCAGTTGTCGATATTCATCCAGACGGAACTTACGAGTTAACCAGCGAAGCTGAGGGAGTAACTGTTAAGCGTATAAATACAGGGAAATATCGCATCAGCGGTTGCAACGGTTTTGCCAAAGATGGTGCGTGGGGAATTCACGGTGGAACTATCATCCCGGCGGACAGCAACGGGTTAAATCTGATTTGGATTCGTGAATCGGTAGACACAGCCAGCGGCGATATAACAATTGAATGTTACCATCGTCAGAATAAAGACGCTCCAGAATTTGCTCAAAATAAGCGCGTAAAAAGTGTAACTGCAACAGGAGAAGTCGTTTATTACAATGATGCTGAACCCTGCGATATTCCAGACGGAAGAGTCATTAATATTCGTGTGCAACTACCTGAAATGTAATTAGGATCAGTCTCCCTAAAAGGAAGCCCCAGATTGCTGACGAACCCCATTCAAAAAATGGGGTTCTGTTGATGTCAATCGTATTGTTGTAGTGTGGGGTCTTTTAGTATATCGAGGTATCCATTTTCCAGTGCCTCTATTCAAAGACCTGGCCCGATGGTTAGACTTTTGTCATTAATCCGATGAGGCTATTAAGACCCTACATGATGTTTACTGACTTCATTTTCTAGCGCTTGATTCACGAAAGCATTAATCGTCACATCTTCTTCAAGTGCTAGTTCTGCAATTTTTCTATGCAATTCTGGATTAACTCTAACATTAAAAACCCCTTTATATGGCACATCAGGATTTTTATTTAATTCCTTGCAGTCTTGCAAATACAAATCAATTGAGATTTTAAATTCATTTTCCAATTCTGCAATTGTTTTTGCTTCATAAGTCACTAAATCGCGGATATATTCCAATTTACCAAAAAGGGTATTGTTTTCCAGGTCAAATTCAATTGTACCTAAATAACCTTTATATTTTAAATATTTCATATCAACCCCACTTCTTTTAAAGTCTGTTTCACAGCTTTTAGTGTACCACCTTTAATGTAATTTTCAGGATGAGGGCGGTGCATTAAAATTATGTGATTCAATGATTCATTGAAGAATCGTACCCTTGAACCTTGCTTTTCTTGTTTCTCATAGCCTAATAGGCTTAATAACACAACAAGTTCAGACCATTCAAAAGTTTTTTGGCTATTAAGAAACTTTTCTATCAGTTTCTCCGCTTTGCTCATGTACTTGTCCTTCTTCACAAGAATGTAACTAACGGTAGTTACAAATATCAAATAAGTCAAGTTCCTTGTGCAACAAAAAGGGGCGTTAGTGCCCTTCAGATTGCTGATGAATCCCACTTAAAAAGTGGGATTCTGTTGATATCCGATGGCTAGACCTTTGTTATCAATCTGAGATTCCCCAAGAAGGAAGCCTTAATTATCAAGGCAGTTGTACTCTATCAGGCTTACTTACGACGCCAGCTTGTCCCCTGCGGACCATCTTCCAGTTCAATACCCATCTCATTTAACTGATTACGAGCAGAATCTGCCAGCGCCCAATCTTTATTTTTACGGGCATCATTACGCTGCTTAATCAGTGCTTCAATTTTATCAATCTCTTCATCGTCAGCCTGAACACCACGGTGCAGGAATTGTTCCGGCTGTTGTTGCAACAAACCTAAGATACCCGCCAACTTGCGTAATTCAGCCGCTAAGCCATTCGCTGCACCCATATCTTCTGATTTCAGGCGGTTGATTTCACGTGCCATATCAAACAGTACCGAATAAGCCTCTGGCGTATTGAAATCATCATTCATTGCGTCAATGAAACGCGCCTCAAATACTTCGCCACCGGCCGGCTGTACAGAAGCATCTGTACCTCGCAGAGCTGTATAAAATCGTTCAAGTGCGGTACGAGCTTGCTTTAAGTTATCTTCTGTATAGTTAAGTTGACTGCGGTAATGGCCTGACAACAAGAAATAACGCACTGTCTCTGCATCGTAATATGCCAATACGTCACGGATAGTAAAGAAGTTGTTCAGCGATTTGGACATCTTCTCTTTATCTACCATCACCATCCCTGAATGCATCCAGTAATTCACATACGGACCATCATGGGCACAAGTAGATTGCGCAATTTCGTTTTCATGATGCGGAAACATCAGATCAGCGCCACCACCATGAATATCAAAATGATTACCTAGCTGTTTACTGTTCATGGCAGAACATTCAATATGCCAACCCGGACGGCCCGCTCCCCACGGCGATTCCCAACTTGGTTCCCCAGGCTTGGACATTTTCCACAATACGAAATCCATCGGGTTACGCTTAACATCAGCCACTTCCACTCGCGCCCCTGCTTGTAACTGGCTGAGATCTTGGCGGGAAAGCAATCCGTAATCCTGATCACTCTCGACGGAAAACATAACATCGCCATTATCTGCGACATAAGCATGATCACGTTTTATCAACGATTCAGTCAGCGCAATAATCTCCTGGATATGCCGGGTCGCACGAGGTTCCAGCTCAGGACGTAAGATATTCAGCGCATCAAAATCTTTATACATTTCTGCCAACATCCGGCCAGTCAGATCATCACAACTTTCACTGTTTTCTGCCGCCCGTTTGATGATTTTGTCATCAACATCAGTCACATTGCGGACATAAGTTAAATCGTATCCCAGATAGCGCAGATAACGAGCAACCACATCAAAAGAAACAAAGGTTCTGCCATGACCAATATGGCACAGGTCATAAATCGTGATACCACACACGTACATCCCTACTTTCCCTGGATGAATTGGTTTAAATTCTTCTTTCTGACGGCTGAGGGTATTGAAAATTTTTAGCATCGAGATTTTCCGTAAATTCACTGTACGTGTGTTAAAAATAACGAATTGATAATTCTGGATTTATGCCCTTATCTCATCAATAAATGCTCGATATGGCATAATCCAATAGGATATTGAAACCTGATATTAAGCGCTTTGCAAGGTTAGCGATCAATATAGTCTACTGAAACTAATAGGTACTGACTCATTATGGTAGATGTGATATAAAAGCCGCCTGGTCCAAATGCCCTAACCGGGTTAATCAAAACTATTATTAGGATTTCAATTATGGTGACTTTCCATACCAATTTTGGCGATATTGTAATTAATACTTTCGCTGATAAAGCTCCTGTAACTGTTGAGAATTTCTTGAACTACTGCCGCAATAGCTTCTACGATAATACTATTTTCCACCGTGTTATTAACGGTTTCATGATTCAGGGTGGTGGATTTGAACCTGGTATGAAACAAAAGCCGACTGATGCAGCTATCAAAAACGAAGCCAATAACGGTCTGAAAAATAACCGTGGTACTTTGGCAATGGCCCGTACTAACGATCCACACTCAGCAACTGCGCAGTTCTTCATTAACGTTGTTGATAATGATTTCCTGAACTTCCGATCTGAGCGCCCTGATGGCTGGGGTTACTGCGTCTTTGCCGAAGTGGTCGAAGGTATGGATGTTGTTGATAAAATCAAAAGCGTTTCTACCGGTCGCAGCGGTATGCACCAAGATGTACCACTCGAAGATGTTATCATCGAAAAAGTGACTATCAGCGAATAACTCACTGAATATGTGCACACTTTTTATTGCGGATTTACATCTCAGCGAACATGAACCGGCAATCACTGCCGGTTTTCTGCGTTTCTTGCGTGAGGATGCCATTCAGGCAGATAGCCTCTATATTCTCGGCGATCTGTTCGATTACTGGATCGGCGATGATGATAACAACCCTCTCCACCGTGAAATCGCTAGCGCACTAAAAACTGTGCAACAACAAGGTATTACCTGTTACTTTATTCATGGCAACCGTGACTTTCTACTCGGTTCGCGCTTTGCTAAAGAGAGTGGCATTATCTTGCTCCCACAGGAAAAAGTACTGGAACTGTACGGTAAACGAGTGCTTATTCTGCACGGCGATACCTTGTGTACTGATGACGAAAGTTATCAACGATATCGTAAGCGGGTTCATACCCCGTGGGTCCAACGTCTGTTTCTACTGCTACCTCTGTCTATCCGTCAAAAAATTGCCGTAAAAATGCGAGCAAACAGCCAATCGGTCAACAGCAGAAAATCCGAAGCTATTATGGATGTAAACCAGCAAGCTGTTATTGACACTTTTGAGCGGTATCAAGCTGACTGGATGATTCACGGACACACCCACCGCCCTTTTGTACATGAAGTTTCTCTGCATGATAAAACCGTCTACCGTGGTGTACTTGGCGCATGGCATCATCAGGGATCGATGTTCAAAGTAACGGATAAATCAATCGATCTTATCTCTTTCCCATTCTAATCAACCAAGAACACCTACAACCTACATTCAGGTGTCACAATATAAAGTATAAAGTATAAAGTAACGCAATCGTTTTCCTTAGCCTGCGAGCATGATATGATTCGCGGCTTTAAAGCGCTATTTTCGTTCTGGTGGACGTTAAAACACAGGAGCATTTGATTTATGACTGCCCGGCCTGATTCAGCAGGAACAACTCAACACAACGCCAAAATCGCCATCGTTATGGGTTCTAAAAGCGACTGGGCTACCATGCAACATGCAGCGGATATCCTGACTTCTCTTAATGTACCTTTCCACGTTGAAATTGTTTCTGCCCATCGTACGCCCGATAAACTCTTTAGTTTTGCCCAACAAGCGGAACAAAACGGTTTTGATGTCATTATCGCTGGCGCCGGTGGCGCCGCCCATTTACCCGGCATGCTGGCAGCTAAAACGCTGGTCCCGGTTCTCGGCGTCCCCGTACAAAGCGCCGCTCTTAATGGCGTAGACAGCCTCTACTCTATCGTACAGATGCCAAAAGGGATTCCTGTCGGCACGCTTGCGATTGGAAAAGCCGGCGCGGCAAACGCAGCCCTACTGGCCGCACAGATTCTGGCGCGTCATGATAAAGATTTACTGAAACGCCTTAGCCATTGGCGTGAAACACAAACTCAGGATGTACTCGATAATCCCGATCCGCGGGAGGAAGCATGAAGCCAGTTTGTGTATTAGGCAATGGTCAGCTCGGCCGCATGTTACGCCAAGCTGGTGAGCCTTTAGGTATCACGGTTTATCCTGTTGGCCTCGATGCAGAACCCGAAGCGGTTCCTTATCAGAATAGCGTTATTACCGCTGAAATTGAGCGCTGGCCGGAAACAGCGCTTACCCAAGAACTTGCCCGCCATAAGGCTTTCGCTAATCGAGATATCTTTCCCCGTCTGGCCGACCGTCTGCCGCAAAAACAGTTAATGGATAGCCTTGGTCTGGCAACTGCTCCGTGGCAATTACTCTCTGAGGCCAACCAATGGCCGCAATTATTCTCTGAACTCGGTAATTTCGTTATCGTTAAGCGCCGCATGGGTGGTTATGATGGCCGCGGGCAATGGCGTATTCGTCCCGGCGATGAAACAGCATTACCCGCCGATATTTATGGTGAATGTATTGCTGAACAAGCCATTCCTTTCTCCGGCGAAGTTTCACTGGTAGGTGCCCGCAATAAAAATGGCGATTGTGTGTTCTATCCCTTAACGCACAATTTGCATCAAGATGGCATTCTCCGTGCCAGTGTTGTCTTTCCTCAGGAAAATTGCCATTTACAACAACAGGCCGAGAATATGTTGTCAGCTATTATGCACGAGTTGAAATATATCGGCGTGATGGCGATGGAATGTTTTATTGTCGGTGATAATTTACTGATCAACGAACTCGCACCACGCGTTCACAACAGCGGTCACTGGACTCAGAACGGTGCATCTATCAGCCAGTTTGAATTACATCTTCGCGCTATTCTGGATTTGCCCATGCCTCGGCCAACAGTGACTGCGCCGTCAGTTATGATCAATTTGATTGGCACAGATATCAATACCCAATGGCTCAACTTGCCATTGGTACATTTGCATTGGTATGAGAAAGAAGTCCGTCCTGCACGTAAAGTCGGTCATCTTAATCTTTCTCACTTTGATAAAAATGAATTAAAAGATACATTGCAGAAACTTGTTCCCATGCTGCCCCCTGAATATCAGAGTGGCCTTGAATGGGCACAGGAAAAATTAATTAGCTAACGTCTAACACTGGCATTATTTGTTTATTAAACTGATCATCCTGATTTGTGTACACAATAGCCCTACAGTAAGGATACAAATAGTAAGATATAGAGAGGCACATATGAATATAGCCACGTTAAGAGTTCGCGTTTCTGAAGATCTGAAAAATGCGGTAGCACAAGCCGCTCGGGATAATAGCTTGGACATGTCTAGCTTTGTTCGTCTGGTATTAACTAGAGCAACAAAAGAACACCATGTTACTAATGCTACAACGCAGACATCTATCCATGAACTGGAAAGTGGTGGAGGTACAAGTGTAGATACCATAGATGAACTTTGGGACAAAATTTTCCAATAAAATATGCTCAGAATTCACTATCTTGAACAAAACTCAAGTTAACTATTTATCATGAAACATATGATAAATGGACATCAAAATAATCAGACGTTTGTCATCCAATGGCCTGAAATTAAATGTGGAAGCGGAAGTAAAGTAACTTACCGCTTCACACCTCAACTCATTCCAACTTATTTATATTCTTTCAATTATTATATTGATCTATTAGCATTAATCGATCTAGATATAGTATCTACAATTGTTCTCGTTGTTTGATCTATTTCATAATTAAGTAAGTCACCAACTTTAATATTACTAAGATTGGTAGCCCTTAACGTTTCTGGAATTAAATTCAATTCTATGGTTTTGTCTTCTTCATTTATACCATTTATTGTCAAGCTACAACCATGTAAACCAATAAAACCTTTATGGAAAAAATATCTGATATTATCGCCAGGAATATTAATCACTAATCGATAAGTTTCACCAGTTTTAATAAAATCAACAACTTCTGCCACACCTTCAATATGCCCATATAAGCTATGACCGCCATTTTCTTTATTCATTTGATGCGATCTTTCAATATTAACTTTATCCCCCACATTTAAAAACTTTAATGTGGTCACATCAGCCGTAAAATCTGATATATCAAAATAAACGATATCATTTTTAAATTGCGTGACAGTCAGGCATGTACCATTAATCGCAACACTAGCCCCCACAGGAACATCATCAAAGAAATGGTTATTATTACTGACGGTCAATGTACTAAATCCCTCTCTTTTCTCAAGAGATAATACGTTTTCTTTTCCTTGCACAATTCCAGTATACATAATCACCCTCTTTTATTCATATTTAAGTAGAAACACCCTTGTTACATTAAGATAATTTATGGTTTATACGAATATGTCTAATAAAAATTCATTAGCTCTATTAACCATATTTTCCTACCTCATATTTTACAAAATATCTTTTATATACTTGATTTAAATCAAAATTTTAATAACACATTTAAAAACCAATAAACTACTTTACCCTATTGTTTTTAATTATATCAAGCTTTTTGTGGAATGGATGATTTTTTACTATTAAATTGATAATTATCAAACATGAGTAAAAATAGAGTCGAAAATTATTTTTCTAACTTATGGAAACACTTTACCTTGAATATTTATCATTTGATTAAAAGCATATCATAATAAAACCATCAGCCAAAGAACTATAATTTACAACATTTCATTTACAATCTCTTTTTTATTAAACACAAATCAAACCAGTTATCATTTTAAACATTTATTATGTTTCTATTCCATGAAAAATACTTTAATCTATGTTTTAAAATCAAAGCAATAATTATTTAAATTCACAAATTATTTTGATGATACAAAAACAGACCTAATTTATTATTTTTATTTCTCATGGCTATTTCTCATTAAAAACTCAGATTAATTAATGGAAATAAATTATAGATTTAAGTTAACTAAAATGTAATTACAAAAATATTTTCACAAAACCATTAATTAATAATATTTTTCCCAACTCTCAACACCAAGTTGAATAAACAACCTATCGCTAATTAAATAATCAATATATTACTAACACTGAGAAATGACTAAGATTAGAATAATCTTATTTTTCTATACTATTCAACATTCATCAACAAAACCAAATATCCCTTTGACAAAACCTCTCCATTAGATCAATGTTATTACCATTAATTAGTCTGACAACATACGAAAAGGGAAACCCTCGTGTTATTTACCTGGAAAGCCCACGATACTAAAAACCGCCTACAGTTTTTTTCCGCCTTATGGTCCTCGTTTCCATCTTCTTGCGCTATTTATCAAACAACAGCTTGGTATTGGATCAACACCAGATTAAAGAAAAGCGGATTACCTGCAATACTATTATTGCTACCGGCAATCAATCAAGCTCAGGCCAGTCATTTTGTTAATTTTCAATCGATTGATACCAGCCTTTATATGCAATTTGAAAATCGAGTCGATCCCCAAAAAACCATTTCACCGATTTTAGAGGCTTTCGGCGACTACAGTGTCGGCGATATATACGTCTATAGTATTTGGCAAAATTCACTGCAAGGCGATTACCAAGGTGATAAAAGCACCTACTATTATAAATTTGTCCCCAGAGTGAGCTTGAGTAAAGTCACTGGTAATGACATCTCTTTTGGGCCGGTAAAAGATATTCTGTTCGCTCAATGGATTGCCAAAACTAAGGGGATAGATTACGACTATTTCCCCGGTATCAGTATTGACTGGCAAGCTAGCTGGATTAGCTGGCTACGTACAATTTTTTATTTTGAGAATAATGCCAAAGGAAGCTGGAATGATCAGCGAATTCATATCGACTACGGAATTCCCTTCAATAACCGTTTAGGTGATTTCCGGGTTGTCGGGACTTTCGATTATACATTAGGCTTACATGGACAACCCAAAACTATCGATTTCAAACCAGAGTTACATTACGATTTGGGAAAGATCCTTGGTCATCAACCCGGTCATTTATGGACTGGCATTGTTCTGAACCCCATAAAAAATAAATACAAAATAAGAGATACCCCTTATTATCGAACGGATCAATTTAACTATGGGATCTTTATTCGATATAGTTTTTTCTGATATCGGAATAAAATATCAGAAATTTTCTGATGGCCTTTATCCTGATGGAGTCAAAATGCCCATTCAACATGACCAGTTCGGACGTACTTATCAGTGGCTCCTACTGATACTTTTGGGTTTGATTTACTTTCTGGTCACCGCAACCACATTTACTTCGCTAGGCGTTGTATTACCTAGCATGATCAAGGAATTACACTGGAGTTGGACGGATGCCGGTCTGGGGTTCACCTTACTTGGCCTATCATGTGGGCTGTCCAGTTACCTTCCAGCGATGTTTATTCGTCGTACAGGCGTCCGCGCCACTTTGATGATTGGTACGCTCACCTTTATCACCAGTTTTTACATCCTCTATAACACCCACAGTATCGCGGCCTATTTTACCGGTACAACACTATTAGGGATCGGCTTTAGTCTTATGGCGACTGTTCCCGGCACTTATGTCATTAGCCGACTTTTTAAAAAACAGTCGTTGGCTTTTGGTATCTATTTCACCATCGGTGGATTAGGGGGCGTGGTCGGTCCGTGGATCTATTTCCTGGCAACAGTATTTTGGGAAAACTGGCGTATGCACTGGGCAATTTCCGGGATATCACTCACCTTGATCAGCTTATTAACCATTTTATTTATGCGCGAAGGTAAAAAGGAAAACGCCCACGCTGAAAGAATTAGCAAAAATCAACAAGACCAGCTCCCCTCCAATATCTATCGCACCAAGGAAATATGGAATGTCCGGCAAGCACTGCACACCTGGCAATTTTATGCCATTGCAGCCGCTTATACTGCTTTTTTACTGTGTGGGATAACCGTTAATAGTTTTGCGGTCGCCCATATTACTGAAAACGGATTCAGCGAATCTGTTGCTGCTTCCTCACTCAGTATTTTGGCTTTTATCAACGCATTCTCACGATTTGCAGGAGGCGCGGTTGGTGAATGGTTCGATCCCAAAAAAATGCTTATCGGCAGTCTGTCGATAATTATCTGTGGTCTTATCGCACTCAGTGCCGCCACCTCATGGACATTTTTAATCCTGTTCACGTTGTGTATTGGCATCGGTTATGGCATGACTTTTCTGGCATCCAGTATATTGCTGTTCAATTATTTTGGGCGCACGCCTTATCTGGAACTGTTCTCGGTGATGAATCTGATCTCCACTATCGCCTGTATCGCCCCTTTTCTGGTGGGCGCAATTAAGGATTATTCAGGTAGTTTTACACCGGCATTTCTCATTATCGCCATACCGGTACTAACTATTTTGATTGTCACATTCATGATGCAACCACCTTCACAAATCGTGAAGAAATGTTCTGATGACAACACATTACTTAACTGAATTTAACAATAAAATGAACCTATACCCGTCATCTTTCAAGTTGCCTCTTTGTTGGCTGCACTCGCTCACCCCGGTCACATCGTTACCTATGCTCCCGGGGATTCACTCCCTTGCCGTCGCGATGCATCTTGAAATCCATAGGGTATATAAGATATTCCTTACCACAGACAAACAAGGAATTAATCATGGCAAAGAAAGAATTCGGTGTATTTCTACCCATAGCGAAAGGTGGATGGATTATTTCCAAAAATACACCACCACTCGATGCTTCTTATCAGCAAAACCGTGAAGCGGCTATTCTGGCTGATCAAATTGGTTTGGATTTCATTATGTCAATGAGCAAATGGCATGGCTTTGGTGGTGAAACGGAACATTGGGGCTGTTCTCTGGAATCCGTTACCATGATGGCAGGTATTGCTGAAGTGACTCATCATGCCCGGCTTATCGCAACCATGCATGCCGGGCTGCATAATCCCGCCGTGGCAGCCAAAATGATTGCGACACTGGATCAAATTAGTCATGGACGCGCCGGGCTGAATATTGTCTCTGGCTCCTTCAAAGACGAATTTGAACAAATGGGGGAATGGGATAACAATTTAGATCACGATCAACGTTACGCAATGACCGAAGAGTGGACCCAATTGATCAAACGGCTTTGGAGTGAGAAGCAGGTTAATCATCAGGGAGATTACTTTAATTTCAAGAATTGTGTTTCTGAACCTAAACCTGTTTCCGTTCCGCGCCCTTATTTGGTCTGTGCCGGTCAATCAGAATGTGGGTTACGTTTTAGTGTGCGTAACACCGATGTGTGTTTCATCGGTGGTAAAGATGAAGAAGAAACGCGACAAATTAGTCTGATGGCTAAACGTCTTGCAGTCGAATACGGTACAACTACCAAAACCTTTTGTATGTGTACGATTATTTGCGCTGAAACAGATGAAGAAGCTGAAACGCTGGCTGAATTCTATCGTGATGGCCTGGATATAGACGCAGTTAAAAACATGATGCACAGTTTTGGCGTCGATATTGGCGGAAAAAGCAATGCGATGGTTGAAAGATCCCAAAATGCTTTTATGACCCACACAGCTATCGGCAACCCGGAAACATGTTGTAAACAATTGTCAGATTTACTCCGTGAATGCGAACTGGACGGGGTTATGTTGATCTTCCCTGATTATGTTAAGGGGTTGACCACTTTCGGCGAGAAAATATTGCCACAACTTAGAGTCGAATTTACCTAAACAACGATAATAGGACAATAAGCCAGGGAATGGGTTCATCACATCTCGACGAGCGATTACCCATTCCCTGAATGTCTGCAAATATCGCCCTTTTATCCCTGAACCCGCCGGTATAATCCCGTACCCCGTAACAACCGAAGCCCTAACCAACTCCCACACAATGAAAGTAACAAGCTGCTGATTATTGGTAATAACAGCCACATCTGCCATTCTGGTTGCCACGGAAAAGCAAATACCTTGGTCTGCAATAACCAAAGCGCAACTTCAGCGCCAAGTGCCGCAGTAAAACCCGCCATTAATCCAAGCAAAGCAAATTCACTCCACAGCGTACGACGCAGTAACTGTTTACTGGCTCCCAAGGTGCGGTAAACCACTAGTTCAAGTTGCCGTTGATGCATCCCTACCTGAACCTGTGCCAATAGCAATAATGCGCCACAAACCATGACCAACCCAACCATGACCTCTAATGCCTTACTTACCTGCTGCAAAATACCCTGAATTTGCTTAATCATCACGCCGGTATCAAGTAGGCTCAAGGTTGGAAACTGACGATTAAGATCCGTCAGAAGGCGACCCTCTCCCTCATAATGGAAACTGGTCAACCAGGTTTGCTGCTGATTCTCTAATGCTTGTTTCGGGAAAATAAACAAGAAATTTGGCCGCAAACTTTCCCAATCTACCAGTCGAATACTGCTAACTATGGCACTGAATTGCTGCGTATCACCACTAAATGTTAGCTTATCGCCGATTTTGATTGCCAAACGCTCAGCAAGCCCCTGCTCAATGGAGACCTCATCCGCCTTTGGCGGCCAGTAACCTGCAACCAAGGTATTAAACGGGGGTAACTCCTCTTTCCATGTCAGGTTCAATTCCCGCTGCACCGTGTTGCTATCCGATTCTTTGGCCTCTGCCCACGCGATGGCTGACTGACCATTAATTTCCGTCAAGCGAGCCAATACCACTGGATAGAATGCCGTAGGTTTAACCTGATACTGAGCCAGCAAATGTTCTACTTGTGGAATTTGCTGTCCAGTCATATTAATCAGAAAATAGTTTGGACTGTCCGGTGGCAATTGGTGCTGCCAACGGTCAAGCAAGTCTCCTCGGACCACCAGCAACAAAGCAAATAACATAAATGATAAAGAGAAAGCCGCCAATTGAGCTACTGTTTGAAACGGCTGCCGCAGTAGTCGATTAACCGCCAGACGAAAACTGAGTTGGCGGAGTTTCAAATGACGTAATAACCACAATCCTCCCCAACCAAACACGGCTAGTAATAGCGCAACCATCATCATGCCTGCAAGTAACGCCCATAACATGGGCTTGGCGCCAACTAACAGACTCAACCCACTAATGACCACCAATACCGCCAACGGCAAGTAATAACGCAACGGCCAGATAGGCGCAATAATATCATCACGCAGCACCCGTGATGGTTGGGTTGCCATTAACGGCTTGTACGGACGTATTCCTACCAGTAAGGCGATAACAGATAACGCGCCTAACGCCCATATCCACGGCCAGAATCCGGCTTGCGGCAACATCTTCGGTAACATGGGTGCCAAAATCTGTACGAGCAGATATTCAAACATCAATCCCAAAAGCGTCCCCACCAGCGCCGCCGCAATCAATATCACCAGCCATTGACCAATCACCCATTTACGCAACGCCCAACGCCCCGCCCCCAGTGTTTTAAGCACAGCCATCAAATCATGGCGGCTACGGCAATAGTGAGTCATTGATACTGCTACCGCGGCGACAGCGAGTAATAACGTTAGCAAAGCCGATAACAACAAGAATTGCTGTGCCCTTTCAATAGATTTTGCGAGCGCTCCACTATCTTGTTTCAAGGTATACCAGCGCTGATCAGCTTTAAGTTGGGGATCAATGAGCTGCTGATACTGATAAACCGCTTCTTTATCACCCGAAAACATATAACGATAAGTCAGACGGCTACCCGGCTGAATCGCCCCGGTAGATTGCGCATCATCAAGATTGATCAAAATCCTTGGTGCAATCTGAAAGGGATTGAAACCACTGTCTGGTTCCTGAATTAATTCTCCGCTCACCTTAAGCGTGGTATCACCCACATCGAGATTATCGCCAACTTTGATTTTCAATAGTTCAAGCAAACGAGGCGCGACCAGCACCGTGCCTTTTTCCGCTTTCAAACCCGGTGGATGGGTTTCCAGTTCACCATATAACGGGTAATGACTGTCTGCGGCTTTTACATTCGCAAGTTGAGGAATGTCTCCGGCATAAGTCATTGTGGTGAAAGAGAGCTGGCGACTTAATTTTAATCCCAGTTTTTTCGCCTGCTGTAACCATTCTTCATCTACCGGATAAGCAGCACGCAAGACTAAATCACCCGCCAGAAAATCCCGACTCTGGTAATGAACACTTTGATCAATGCGATCACCGATCCTGCCCAAAGCCAGTACACAAGCTACCGCCAAGGTAAGAGATAACCAGACAATCAATAAAGAAGGTGTGCGCCACTCGCGCCAAAACCAACGCCAAATCATCTTTCTTCCCTCAATTTTCCATCAACCAACCGCAAGCAACGTTGACAACGGGCCGCAAGCTGGCTGTCATGAGTGACCAAAATTAATGTTGTGGCATAATCACGATTCAGAGAAAACAGTAAATCAGCAATACGATCACCGGTTTGCCGATCCAGATTACCTGTTGGCTCATCAGCAAACAGAATTTTGGGTTGGCTGCTGAATGCCCGTGCTAATGCCACCCTCTGTTGTTCACCGCCAGAAAGTTGTGCCGGCATATGTTTCAAACGCTTCCCCAATCCCAGTTGTTCAAGCAATTCAGCCGCCTGTTTCCTACTACTATTTTCAGACTCACCACGTAATAAAGCAGGAAGCTGGACGTTCTCTAATGCGTTTAACGTCGGAATTAACATAAATGACTGAAAGACAAAACCAACACTTTCAGCCCGGAGTTGCGCCCGCTGCTCCTCATTCATCTGGCTTAAATTATGCCCTAGCAGCCGAACCTCACCGTCACTGCCATCATCTAACCCAGCAATAATGCCAAGCAATGTGGATTTACCCGAACCCGATTCTCCCACCAAAGCGATAGTCTGTGCCGACTCGACAACCAACTCAACTCCCTGCAATATAGTGATCTTATGTTCTCCCTGACCAACGTGCTTACTGAGATGCTGAACTTCAAGAATATTCCCCGTTACCATTTACTTTTCCTTTTACTGATGGTGCTATTTAGCGCCAGAGCGACTGCGGCTGATACCCTTCTGATTCTCGGTGATAGCCTTAGTGCCGGTTACCATTTGCCTATTGAACAGTCATGGCCTGCTTTAATGGAAAAAAAATGGCAGAAATCTGGCAATAAAATCACGGTCATCAACGGCAGCATCAGCGGTAATACCGCCGCTCAGGGCCTTGAGCGGCTACCTGAATTACTTAAACAACATAAACCTCGTTGGGTACTGATAGAACTGGGTGCCAACGATGGACTACGCGGTTTTCCCCCACAACAAACAGAACAAGATCTGCAACAGATCATTACTTTAGTGAAACAAGCCAATATTCAGCCTTTATTGATGCAGATCCGTCTGCCACCAAATTATGGGCGCCGTTATACCGAATCTTTTGCCAAGATTTACCCCAAACTGGCAGAACACAATCAAATCCCTCTGCTCCCGTTTTATATGGAACAAGTCGCTACTAAACCGGAGTGGGTGCAACAAGACGGATTACATCCCAATCTGGCAGCTCAACCATTTATCGCCGACTGGATGTCTGACACACTATCAGCACATCTTAATTATTCTTGAATAGTAAACTATTAGTTTCAACAAATTGATGTCTATAAACAGGTTAAAGTTATGCAAAAGTCAGTTCTTATCACAGGCTGTTCCAGTGGAATTGGTCTGGTGGCGGCCAAAACACTACACCAGCGGGGCTATCGAGTTTTAGCAGCTTGCCGGAAACCCGCAGATTTACAGCATATGCGCGAGTTAGGACTGGAACCTATCGAATTGGATCTTGATGACAAAATGAGTGTTGAACGCGCCGCCGCAGAGGTCATCAGGCTAACCAATGGCCGTCTTTACGGACTGTTTAATAATGGCGGCTTTGGTATTTATGGCCCGCTCAATACTATCAGTCGTGAACAACTGGAACGGCAATTCTCCACCAATCTATTTGGTACACATCAACTTACCTGCTTATTACTTCCAGCAATGCAACTTCATGGTGAGGGCCGTATTATCCAAACCAGTTCAGTTATGGGACTGATTTCAACCCCAGGCCGCGGTGCTTACTCTGCCAGTAAATATGCCTTGGAAGCATGGTCAGATGCGTTAAGAATGGAATTAGCCGGAACAGGAATTAAAGCTTGTCTAATTGTCCCTGGCCCGATAAAAACACGTTTTACAGAAAACGTGAATCAAACGCAAAGCGATAAGCCGGTCAGAAACCCCAGGATCGCCCGCCATTTTACCCTAACCCCCGAAGCTGTTGTGCGCAAACTGATTCATGCTTTGGAAAGTCCTAACCCTAAATTACGTTATCCAGTGACTTGGATAACCCACGCAGTTACTATTATGCGCCGGATTTTGCCAGGAAGAGTAATGGATAAAATACTGAGTAAACAGAGTGGTACAACTTGAAAGTTAATAAAATAACCTCAATCTATTTAATCATACCCTGCAATAATCAAATTTAAGAGACTAATTATATGTTACCAACCTCTACTGGAATTAATGTTAACGAAAGCAACCTACATCAAACCGTTGAACAGTCTATGACTGTGCCTGTTTTATTTTATTTTTGGTCTGAACGTAGCTCACATTGCCAAGAATTAGGCGTAACACTGGATAAACTGGCAGCCGAATACGCAAATCAATTCATATTGGCAAAAGTAGATTGTGATAAAGAGCAAATGGTCGCCGCACAGTTTGGCTTACGCGCCATTCCTACAGTTTATATTATGCAACAAGGTCAACCCGTAGACGGTTTTCAAGGGCCACAACCTGAAAACGTGATTAGAGAGATGCTTGCTCGTATATTACCGAAACCGGAAGAGTTGAAAGCCGCCCAAGCTGAGGAACTTATCGCCGAAGGAAAACATCAGGAAGCACTACCGTTATTGAAAGAAGCCTGGCAATTAGCGCCCAAAAACAGTGCAATTGCACTTATGTTGACCAAAGTGCAAATTATGCTCAATAATATAGAAGAAGCCCAGGAAATTCTGAGTCTTATTCCATTACAGGATCAAGACACTCATTATCACAGTTTACTGGCTCAAATTGAGTTACAAAAGCAAGCGGCGGATACACCAGAGATCCAACAATTGCAGCAAGAATTCGCCATTCAACCGGAAAATGCAGAGCTGGCTGTTAAGCTCGCGCTGAAACTGCACGAAGTCTGCCGTAATGATGAAGCTCTGGAATTATTACTCAGCTTCCTGAAAAAGGACCTTTCTGCTGCCAACGGCGCGGTACGGAAAACAATGATGGATATTATGTCTGCAATGGGGACCGGTAATACCTTAGCTTCGAAATACCGTCGCCAGGTTTACTCGCTGCTTTACTGATTTATTTAATTGTAAGGAATTGCTATGGATTTATTCGCTTTTGGTGCCGTACCCATTCTGATATTTATTGCGGTGGTTATTGTCTTTACTTGCGTAAAAACAGTGCCACAAGGCTATCAATGGACGGTAGAACGTTTCGGCCGTTATACCCGAACTTTATTACCGGGTTTGCATATTATCGTCCCTTTTATCGATCGCATTGGCCGTAAAATTAACATGATGGAACAAGTGTTGGATATTCCTTCACAGGAAGTGATTTCCCGCGATAACGCCAATGTTACTATTGATGCAGTCTGCTTTATTCAGGTTGTCGATCCTGTTCGGGCTGCTTATGAAGTCAGCAACCTTGAACTATCCATTATCAATCTGACGATGACCAACTTCCGTACCGTTTTGGGTTCAATGGAATTGGATGAAATGCTGTCGCAGCGTGATTCTATCAACAGTCGTCTATTACATATTGTTGATGAAGCCACTAACCCGTGGGGAGTGAAAATTACCCGTATTGAAATCCGTGATGTGCGTCCACCAAAAGAGTTGATCTCTGCCATGAACGCCCAGATGAAAGCAGAACGTACAAAACGTGCTGATATTCTGGAAGCAGAAGGTATCCGTCAGGCGGCTATTCTGAAAGCAGAAGGAGAAAAACAGTCTCAAATTCTGAAAGCAGAAGGGGAACGTCAATCGGCATTTCTCCAGGCAGAAGCACGTGAACGTGCCGCCGAAGCGGAAGCTCGCGCAACTAAAATGGTGTCCGATGCAATTACTGACGGTAATATGCAGGCAATTAACTACTTTGTTGCCCAGAAATATACGGATGCACTGACCAGTATTGGCGCTTCCAGTAACAGCAAAGTCATTATGATGCCTCTGGAAGCGAGCAATCTAATGGGTGCGATTGGCGGTATTACTGAACTGATTGGCGAAAGCAAAAAAGGTAAATAACCATGATTGCACAGATTGCGGCGCAAACCCCTTGGCTCTGGTTCTCTTTTGGCGGCTTACTGTTAATTGCAGAGCTTCTGGGAACTGGCGGCTATCTGTTATGGACGGGTATAGCCGCTATCGTTGTTGCGTTTGTCACCTGGTTGCTACCAGGAATAGATTGGGAATGGCAAGGCATTTTGTTTGCCACTCTGACGCTGCTTTCTGCAATGCTATGGCGCTATTGGTTACGTCGCCGCCCATCAAAAGGCGGCGATACCCTGAACCAGAAAGACCACCAGCTCATCGGTATCCGAGCCAAACTGACTACAGATACTGAAAATGGTTACAGCCGGGTCAAACTGGCGGATGGAAGCTGGCGAGTTCACTGTGATAGTGAACTACCAGCCCATACCGAAGTAGAAGTGATCGCTGTTGATGGCATTACCCTGAAAGTAAAACCGGTCAGTTCTCAGTGATGAGAGCAACAACCCGATAAATGATCTATGATGGGGCATGCAGCCCCGTCATCTCCAGGGCACTCTTCCGCCAAAGATAACAATTTACTTCTTATTTTCTGCAACTCTTCAATCGCCTTTTCTATTTCAGCCACTTTATGCAATGTTGCTGCTTTTACATCAGCACTGTGTCGATTGGGATTGCGGAATAACACTAAAAATTCACGGCATTCATCAAGCGTAAAACCTACCTGTTTTGCCTGACGCAACAGCGTGAGTTCATCAATATGTTTCTGCTGATAATAACGGTAGCCGTTATCCCCCCTTTCCGGCGGTGTAATCAGATCTTTTTCTTCATAAAACCGGATCGCTTTGCTGGTAAGACCAGTTTTTTGGGCAATCTCACTAATGTTCATTTTTTCCCCTTGACCTTACCCTTGAGGGAAGGTTTAACCTTCGCAATAAGTCAGAAATTCACTTGAACTGTGTAGATATCATCAATTATCACACAGGTGTGAAGAATAATTACATCACTATGTGTTAGGAGTTTTTTTATGTCACACACAACCATTTTAACCTTGCAGGGACTCTCCTGTATGCACTGTGTTAACAGTGTGAAAAAGGCACTAGCAAATCATGCAGATGTGGAACAAGCGGATATTACGATCGATTATGCCAAAATCATCGGTAAAGCCTCTGCTGAATCATTAATCGAAACAATTCAAGCAGCCGGTTACGATGCGATAATCGCCAGTCAACCCGATGTTGAACTGGCTCTCTCTGGCCTGAGTTGCATGCATTGTGCCGGTACGACTCGTAAAGCGTTGGAAGCCGTAGATGGCGTTATCGCCGCAGAGGTGAATACTGAAACAGCTAAAGTTTACGGTAAAGTCGATGTCGCTACCCTGATTGCCGCTGTTGAGCAGGCAGGTTATCAAGCAAAACTCGCTTCTGGTCAAAACTCCCCAAAATCTGAGCCGCTGACATTACCTGCTTCAAACAGACCGGAACCTTTGGCAGCGGCAACCTCCTCCCTTCCGGTCGAAAAAACTGACGTATCCGTTGTGAGTGATAGCGATGAGAGCATCCAGTTGCTGTTGGATGGCATGACTTGCGCTAGCTGTGTGAATAAAGTTCAGAAAGCATTACAAAGCGTTGATGGCGTGGAAAATGCCAGAGTGAATCTTGCTGAACGCAGCGCTTTAATTACCGGTAGTGCCTCACCAGAAGCACTGATTAAAGCAGTAGAAAAAGCCGGGTATGGCGCAGAACTGATTCAGGATGAAGCTGAGCGGCGTGAACGACAGCAACAAGTTTCTGACGCTAATATGCGCCGTTTTCGTTGGCAGTCAGCATTAGCCTTAGTCGTCGGTATTCCTGTGATGGTATGGGGCATGATGGGCGATAATATGATGCTCACACCTGAAAACCATCATATCTGGCTGACTATCGGCGTTATCACGCTTGCCGTGATGATTTTTGCCGGTGGTCACTTCTATCGCAATGCGTGGCAAAGCCTGAAAAACGGCAGTGCGACAATGGACACCTTAGTGGCATTGGGAACTGGCGCAGCCTGGCTTTACTCCATCAGTGTCAACCTATGGCCAGATAGTTTTCCACCACAAGCCCGTCATCTCTATTATGAAGCCAGCGCGATGATTATCGGTCTGATAAACCTGGGGCATGCTCTGGAACAACGTGCCCGTCAGCGTTCTTCAAAAGCACTGGAGCATTTGCTAGATCTGACACCACCGACTGCCCATGTGGTGACAGGAGATGGCGAAAAAGAGATGCGATTGACTGACGTCAAACCCGGCATGACGTTACGTCTGACAACCGGTGATCGTGTTCCCGTTGATGGTGAAATCATTCAAGGTGAGGTTTGGATAGATGAGGCAATGCTCACCGGTGAGCCGATTCCACAGCAAAAAACCAAAGGCGATAACATTCATGCCGGTACGACGGTGCAAGACGGTACAGTACTGTTTACTGCCGCCGCGGTTGGTAGTCAGACAACATTAGCACGAATTATTAAACTGGTCCGTCAGGCACAAAGTAGTAAGCCAGAAATTGGTCAGTTAGCAGATAAAATTTCCTCCGTGTTTGTTCCCGTTGTGGTCGCCATTGCCCTGATTGCCGGTGTTATTTGGTATTTCGTTGGGCCAGCACCACAGATTATGTATTCATTGGTCATTATTACCACTGTGTTGATTATTGCCTGCCCCTGTGCCCTTGGGCTGGCGACCCCGATGTCAATTATCTCTGGTGTCGGCCGAGCAGCAGAATTCGGGGTACTGGTTCGGGATGCCGATGCACTGCAACAAGCGAGCACATTGGATACCATTGTTTTCGATAAAACCGGTACGCTGACGGAAGGTATGCCTCAATTGACTGATATACATACCTTTAATGGGTACAGTGAACAAGAAGTATTGCGTTGGGCGGGTGCACTGGAAAAAGGCTCTAACCATCCATTAGCCAAAGCCATTCTTGCTAAAGCCGAAGGGCTGGAATTACCGCAAGTTGGACAATTCCATACGCTGGCTGGGCAGGGTATCAGCGGTGAAGTGAATGGCACAACCTTGTTGCTAGGTAATCAAGCATGGCTAGAACAAAAGCAGATTGATACGCAAGACTTAAAACCGCTGATTGCTCAACAGGCAGAACAAGGCATCACACCGGTTCTTCTGGCAGCAGGAGGTAAAGTAGCGGCAGTGCTGTCAATTCGTGACCCACTGCGTGAAGATACCATGACTGCATTGCAACGATTACATCACCAAGGCTACCGTTTAGTGATGCTGACCGGTGATAATCCGGTGACTGCCAATGCGATTGCAAAAGAAGCGGGTATTGATCAAGTGATTGCGGGTGTATTGCCTGATGGCAAAGCTGAGGCGATTCAGAAATTGCAAGCAGCAGGTCACAAAGTTGCTATGGTGGGGGATGGCATTAACGATGCCCCTGCCCTAGCGCAGGCTGATGTGGGCATTGCAATGGGAGGCGGTAGTGATATCGCCATTGAAACCGCCGCAATAACACTAATGCGTCATAGTCTACACGGTGTGGCTGATGCGGTTGAGCTATCCAAAGGCACTCTGCGCAATATGAAACAAAATTTACTAGGCGCGTTTATCTATAACACATTAGGTATTCCCATTGCCGCTGGTCTGCTCTATCCCTTTACCGGAACCCTGTTAGATCCGGTAGTCGCAGGTGCGGCAATGGCGCTGTCTTCAATTACGGTGGTGAGTAATGCTAATCGATTACTGAGGTTTAAGTCTAAAACCACGAAAATGAGTTAGCTTTAGCGATATTGGGGTAAATTGTAAAAATTTGTCATCCCTGTACTCTTTACACTTTTACCCCATCATCCATCGCCAATTCGTGGACAAATTACTTCAGTTATAACCACTTATGCCGGCTGGCTGCGATCAACGCAGCCCAACTATCGGGCGGATTTCCTCTTCCTAGCATCTTCTCGAAGACCGAATAGGGATCGGACTTACTACCTTCCGAACGCAAGGTCTCCTCATCGTTGACCCAAGCATACACAATGATCCTAGCCCTAGAATCATAACGGAAGAACAAGCGGAACCTTCGACCAATCTTAGCTCGTCGCCAGTGGCGATAGGCTTCTCCTAAGGTGTTACCTTGCCGATACTCGTCCCGAGAAGGATCACTTGGTACCACATCCAGAATCAATTTGCTCAACGCCCGAAACAGCTTGACACTAGAGTTGCTCTCGAACCCGTGTGGGCCACTCTTCTCGGCCCTTTTTACTGCATCATGCAGCTTCTGAAGCTGTTGTATCACACATGAGTGATATAGCAGTGTCCATCCATGTCTTTGCATCAAATCACAACATCTCCGTCAATATTTTCACTCAGATCGATAGCGTGACCAGCATTGTATTGCATAGCCTCTTCCAATTCTTTAGGTAAACCACTCACATGATGCCCAACCTGAATATCCTCAGACAATAGATCAAGGAATGCCCCAATGACAGGATCTTCATGCTCAATTCCTACACAGGTCACGACTATCTCACCATTACACAACTCAAAGGCCAACTTACTACCTGTACCAATACCTAATGCCTGACGGATAGACTTAGGTATCGTTATCTGACCTTTGGAAGTCAATGTTGCAAGTTCATAGATAGATGTCATAACAAATCTCCAATTATCACTTTCATCAAAATGTAAGGAATAATCCTTACATCGTCAAGATAATCTAGTTTAGGTTTATTTCACTTTAACGGTGAACACCAATCTACTGACTCTCTATACCAAAAGACTGTGATAGTTGCTAAAAGGCTAGCAAGGTAAATGGAAGGAGCAAAAAAATCTCCTTGTATACTGATAGTAGTAAAGAAACATTCAATGGAAATAAATAAAGATACAGCGGAAGTACAGCTATAATATTGATAGTCACCTTAAAAATATAAATGCTAAACCGGAACACAAATGGGACGACTGATTAAACACCTTACCAATATATTGGGAATAAAGTCTTCCCACCGTTATCCCTATCCCGCTCACGATATTATACTGGCAGGTGATAGACATTTGCACCTGGTAGGCAGTATTCACATGGGTACGAAAAATATGTTCCCACTTTCGGAAATATTGATAGAACAACTTAATCTATCCGATACATTAATCGTGGAAGCAGATATTATTCAGGCAGACTCCCCATTTCATGATGAATTTCAATCATATCACCGCATCGAACAACGTTTATCTTCTGAGATGTACCAGAATTTTCAAGACTGCTGCAATGAAATCCAACAGCAGGAAGAATTCCTCAATTTATTACCCTCATGGCAAATCGCTTTAATTTTACAAGCAGGACAAGCACAAAACCTTGGATTGCATCCCCACTACGGTATCGATTATCAGCTACTGAATGCAGCCAAAGCGCAAGGGAAAACGGTTATTGAACTAGAAGGTACTGAATCACAAATTAATTTACTTAATCAAATTCCCAATAACGGCCTGCCACTACTGGAAGATACATTAACCCATTGGCACGCAAATGCCCGCGCTTTACAAACAATGATCAGTTGGTGGATGGACTATCAACCTGAACAGCAAAAACATGTTTTACCAACAACTTTCAGTAAAGAGATATACCAACTATTGATGACTGAACGTAATAAACGATGGAATAAGCGTTTACGGAAATTACCTACCGGTCGATATCTTGTCGCTGTTGGTGCTTTGCATCTGTACGGTGAAGGGAATTTGCCTCAGATGCTGGCAGAAGAACAGGATTAAAAAAAGGCCAATAATACAGTAGTATTGGCCAATCAAAGAGGAATAACCTGTCACTCTCGTTATTCTTATTGTTCGGGATATTACCTGTTTGTACACAAGCAACAGAGCCATAGTTAGAATATCAATTCCATCCTTATATTTCATCCATTATCCTTAATTACAAAATTATTCTATGTAATGAAATTATGACACCTGCGATCATTCTATTAGAAAAACAGAAAGTTAGCTTTACTTTTCATACCTATGAACACGATACAAATGAGCATAACTTTGGTGATGAAGCAGTGAGGAAATTAAGACTCAATGCCAGACAGGTATTTAAAACTTTGCTGGTTGCACTTAATGGTGAAGCTAAAAATTTGGTGGTAGCCGTCACCCCCGTTTCAAGTGAACTGGATTTAAAAAAGGTCGCCAAAGTTTTTAAAGTCAAAAAAGCAGAAATGGCTGATCCCCAAATCGCCCAGAAAGTGACAGGGTATCTCGTCGGCGGGATCAGTCCGCTAGGACAGAAAAAATACTTGCCAACAGTTATTGATAACCAAGCGCAACAGTTCCCAACTATATTTGTCTCGGGTGGTAAACGAGGGTTAGATATTGAATTGGCGTCGTCTGATCTCTGTAGATTACTGAGAGGTAATTTCGCTGATATTGCAAAAACTTAAATTATTACCCCAAAAGAGCGGCCAAAATTGCCGCCCTTTCGATTTACCATTCTGTCAGGGATTATTGATAAATAATCTCACCCTTTGGCTCATAATCAGCCGCTTTCAGTGGTGAATGCTTCTCGATATAGTCTTTCAAAACTTCTGCATCAACAAAACCGGTGTTGACATAGGTTGGATAATTATCAACACGTGGATAGCCATCACCACCAATAGCATTAAAGTCAAGCATTGCCATGCGGTAAATTTTATTCGGCTCTAGTGGCTTTCCACCGATTTTTACCTCTTTAATACCTTTACCATCAGCAATCAGGCTAACATTCACAAACTGTGCATAAGCACCAGAGTCAACTTTCATATTAGCAATCGCCGCCAGATATTGTTTGACTTCATCGCCTTTCATATCAACGTAAACCAATGTGTTGGCAAATGGATGCACTTTCAACACATCTTTATAAGTGATATCACCTGATTCAATCGAATCGCGAATACCACCACCACTCATAATCGCAAAATCAGCACCCGCGCGTTCCATCATGGCAGAAAGCGCAACATGGGCCATATTAGTCTGAACAAAACGAACTTTGCTTCGATCCCCTTCCAATTTACCCTCAATAGAACCCACTTTTACACCAAGTTGTTTATCACCTTTATCTTGATAAGGCATCAGCAACTTTAACATATCCGGGTTTTGTGCAATTTCATGAGTGTAGTAAGCACGTTCAGTAGAACCATCTTCCTTCTGCACTTTCTTTTTGAGGTTAATAGGGATCAACTGATAGTGAGTCAGCTTTAATTCACCATTACGGAACTGGAAGTCAGCACGACCAACATATTTACCCCACTCATGAGCCTGAACAATCCAGGTACCGTTCTGACGATCCGGCGAACATGGGGTTCCTGGCACATAATCGATCTGCTTATAATTTTTATTTTCCGCAGACATACAGACCGGATCTTGTGAGTGACCACCGACAATCATATCCAGATAGCCCGCAGGCAAGCTGCGAGCCATTTCAACATCACCCGGCGCATTAGAACCATGATTACCGTTGTCATAGTGCCCCATATGGGTTGCTGCAATAATCACATCTGGCTTTTCATCTCTTTTTAGTTCTTCAACAACCATTTTGGCTTCTGTCGCAGGAACACGAAATTCAACATCAGGAAAATTAGCTGGGTTACCGATTTTCGCCGTATCATCAGTCGTCAGGCCAATAACCGCAATTTTCACACCCTGTTTATCGAAAATAGTATAAGGTTTAAACAAACGTTTGCCGGTGCTTGTTTGGTAAATATTGGCAGCCAGAAATGGAAAAGTTGCCCATTTTTCCTGTTGACGCAGTATTGACAGAGGATTATCAAACTCATGGTTACCCAACGCCATTGCATCATAGCCCACCAAGTTCATGCCTTTAAAATCAGGTTCGGCATTTTGCAGATCAGATTCTGGTACACCGGTATTAATATCCCCGCCGGAAAGTAGTAACACACTACCACCTTTTTTCACGACCTCCTGACGGATTTCATCAACTACCGTTTTTTGAGCAGCTAAACCATACTCACCATAATCGTTATGCCAAAAATGACCATGATGGTCATTGGTGTGCAAAATGGTAATGTTATAGGTTTTATCCTTCTCCCATGCATTTGCGATTGCTGGAAGTAGTGCTATAGATACAACCAAAGCACAAGCTGAGGTCTTGAACGAGAATTTCATGGTATATCTCCATGTTTTTTTAGTGAATTGCCATGCAAAAACAGCTTTTAAAGCTAACAAGGCGGGATAAGTTGATCATTTCTTGAGACAGGTTATGTTATGCAGTTATTAACACATGTTTTGTTTCGTCTTTGCGAGAATACTATAAAACTATATCCAAGATAGTAAAAAATCAACTCTCTACCTAATATGTATTAAAATTCAACAAATAACCAATATACTGACTATTGATTAAGACAGGTTGGCTGCGAATATGAGCGAACAAAGCAATACCACCATAGTTCCATCTCACCCCAAAAAAACCAGGAATACCGTTTTTACTATTCTTGGGGCAATCAGTGTTTCACACTTATTGAACGATATGATCCAATCGCTGATTCTGGCAATTTATCCTTTACTACAATTAGAATTCAACCTGAGTTTTGTGCAAATCGGTATGATCACCCTGACTTATCAGATTACCGCCTCTTTATTACAACCACTGATAGGTCTCTATACTGATAAACATCCACAGCCCTATTCATTACCTGTTGGGATGAGTTTCACCTTATCCGGTCTATTATTGCTGGCCTATGCCAACAATTTCCCGTTAATTCTATTAGCATCTGCATTAATTGGAACAGGCTCTTCGATATTCCACCCGGAATCGTCGCGCGTAGCACGTATGGCATCCGGTGGTCGCCACGGACTAGCTCAATCTCTTTTTCAAGTCGGCGGTAATTTTGGCAGCTCCCTTGGGCCTTTGCTAGCCGCTCTGTTTATTGCTCCCTATGGCAGAGGCAACGTTGGCTGGTTCTCTTTGGCAGCATTACTGGGTATCATCGTGCTGCTACAGATCAGTAAATGGTATAACGCTCAGAATTATTTCAAGAAAAATCAAGCCAAAATTGGCCCTGCCATTAAAGTTTTATCAAGAAAAACCGTGATAGGTTCCTTGGTTATTTTGCTAATCTTAATCTTTTCCAAATATTTTTATCTCACCAGTATCAGTAGCTATTATACTTTTTACTTAATACACAAATTTGGCATTTCCGTGCAAAGCGCCCAGTTTCATCTGTTTATTTTTTTATTCGCAGTTGCAGCAGGAACCATTATTGGTGGACCGCTTGGTGACAGGATCGGCAGAAAGTATGTTATCTGGATATCTATCCTTGGAGTTGCACCTTTTACATTAGTTCTGCCTTACACTTCTCTGTACTGGACAAGTATTCTATCAGTGATTATTGGTGTGATTCTGGCATCTGCGTTCTCTGCAATCCTGGTATACGCTCAGGAACTTATTCCAGGTAAAACCGGGATGGTATCCGGCCTGTTTTTCGGGCTGGCTTTTGGTATGGGAGGTATTGGCGCAGCGGTACTTGGTGATATTGCGGATAGAACAAGTATTGAACTGGTTTATCAGATTTGTGCTTTTCTGCCGTTACTTGGCATATTTACCGCTTTATTACCTAATATAGAAGATAAGAACTAGGAAAATCACTATACAATCCCACATAAAAGTTAATTTTTATGTGGGAATAGTGCTTATTTACCTCATAAATATTCAAATAGAGCAACACAAATACCTGTTACGGGTAATTTAATCCTTTCAATCCATATTTTTTGATGTTTTATTCATTTTTTTAGCGAATTTACCTCGAATTATCTATAAAATACAGTTACACCTACCTCTTCACTATGCTATTTACTAGCCTCAGCAAGAAGGAGTCTTAATGGAGCACTCGACACCACTTATCACCACTATCGTTGGCGGATTCTTTATCGCTTATCTGCTTGGTATGCTGGCACAACGCCTGAAAATCTCACCGCTGGTTGGTTACCTTACTGCGGGAGTACTCGCTGGTCCTTTCACTCCTGGTTTTGTCGCTGATGCATCACTGGCCCCCGAACTGGCAGAAATTGGTGTCATCTTATTGATGTTTGGTGTCGGACTGCATTTTTCACTCAAAGATCTGTTAGCAGTAAAATCTATTGCTATCCCTGGTGCTATTGCACAAATATTGGTCGCGACACTACTCGGAGTAGGGCTATCAGCAATACTGGGTTGGGAATTATTTAGCGGTATCGTCTTTGGTCTCTGTCTATCAACCGCCAGTACCGTTGTTCTATTACGAGCGCTAGAAGAGCGCCAACTGATCGATAGCCAACGAGGTCAAATAGCTATTGGCTGGCTGATTGTCGAAGATCTAGCGATGGTGCTGACTCTGGTATTACTGCCCGCAGCTGCCGGTATTCTTGGTAATAAGGAAGCCAATATCGGGCAGTTAATTATGGAGCTCGCCATGACAGTCGGCAAAGTTATCGCTTTTATCTTGCTGATGATTGTTGTTGGCCGCCGTCTAATCCCTTGGGTACTGGCAAAAACCGCTAGTACCGGCTCCAGGGAACTATTTACCCTTGCTGTATTGGTTATCGCCTTGGGTATCGCTTACGGTGCCGTTGCTCTGTTTGATGCTTCATTCGCACTGGGGGCGTTCTTCGCCGGGATGGTATTAAACGAATCAGAACTAAGCCACCGTGCAGCCCAAGATACGCTGCCACTCAGAGATGCTTTCGCCGTATTATTTTTCGTTTCTGTTGGCATGCTGTTCGACCCAATGGTCCTCATTCAACAGCCCCTATCGATATTGGCAACGTTGGCAATCATTATTATTGGTAAGTCCGCCGCTGCAATGTTACTTGTAAAGATGTTCGGCCACTCACGCCGGACCGCGTTAACGATTTCAGTCAGTCTGGCGCAAATCGGTGAATTTGCCTTTATTCTAGCCGGCCTTGGGGTTGCACTCGGTCTGCTTGATGGAAATGCCCGTAACCTTGTTCTGGCTGGCGCGATTGTTTCTATCATGCTAAACCCAGTTCTATTTAGTCTGTTGGATCGCTATCTAGAAAAAACAGAAACTATTGAGGAACAGTTACTGGAAGAAACGTTGGAAGAAGAGACGCAAATTCCTGTCGATATCTGCGGCCACACTATCGTTGTCGGCTACGGACGTGTCGGCAGCTTGTTATGCCAACGCTTGCAGGAAAAAGAGATCCCTCTGGTTGTTATTGAAAACACCAGAGCCAAATTTGAGGAACTCGGTGAACAAGGTATTAGTGCAGTCATGGGCAACGCTGCCAGCAAAGATATTATGTCACTGGCGCGCTTGGATTGCGCCTGCTCCCTCCTACTAACTATTCCTAATGGCTATGAAGCGGGTGAGATTGTCGCCTGTGCAAGAGAAGCACGCCCGGATATTAATATTATCGTCCGAGCCGACTATGACGATGAAGTTACCTATATCACAGAGCGTGGAGCTAGCCACGTCATTATTGGTGAGCATGAAATTGCTAAAACAATGGCAACTGTATTCGCCAACAGTGAGCAAAGCTATCCGATTGAACCACCTCCAGCATCGCCTTTTTCGCCATTACTTTGAGGAAAGCGACTGCTGATGGAATCATTCCCTATTCCTTACCGAGTAGGGATCATGAACCGTTCTTATCACTTAAGTATCAGTGATAAGAACGGTTCAGAGGGAACAAAACTTTCAGTTGAAGTATTGCTTTACTCAATTCTATACCCTATGGATTTCAAGATGCATCGCGACGGCAAGGGAGCGAATCCCCGGGAGCATAGATAACGATGTGACCGGGGTGAGTGAGTGCAGCCAACAAAGAGGCAACTTGAAAGATGACGGGTATATACAACAAAAATCAATCGAATTATCAATTAATCCTTAGCCCATTCAAAACAAGATTCAGCAACCCATTGAGGTAAATATTTTTTTATTAATAGGGAGGGTAAATACCATGCATTACTTAACATGATCATGGTATTTACCTAGTTACAACAAGGAAACTCTATACAATCCAAGCTACCTTCAACCACTATTAGCTTAATGAGACTATTAATGAAAAAGCCAATCAGTCGGGAGGGCGCAATATCAAACATCCGATTATGTCAAAGATATAAAACACCTTTCATTGACGTGTAAAACATTGAAACAGAGAAAACACATAACACTAAAGAAGCAAGACGATAAAACAAATCGGGTTTTAAAATTCCTTTTCCGAACTTTCCTACATATAGCATTTTCCCAACCCCCACCCAAATCAGGGAAACGGGTAATAACGCACAAACAAAAACCGTCATGCATGGAATGTATTCTGACCACAAAGTAAATGCAGTAAGAGGAAATATATATGTAGCAAACACAAAAGCCTTAGGATTCAGCAATGTGGCAAATAATACCGTGATAAAATGGATTTTTACTACATTCTTGTCTAATGAGAAATGCCAAACTTTAAAAGCTAGATAAGCAATGTATGTCGAAGCACACATCTTTAAGACGACCAGTGACCATACGAAAGCATGAGAGACTGTAGATAAAAATAACCCCCACAAACTAATTGCTGTTATATAACCCAATGCCTCAGCTAATATCAGCCTGAGTGTACTAATAAAACCATGTGAATATCCAGATGATACCAAAAGAGTATTTGTTGGTCCCGGCATAATTAAGACCATACTCACCATACTGGCAATTCTTATATAATCGTAGTAACTATTCATAGTATCCTCAGTGGCTGTTATACATAATAATTAATTATTTGAAATATAATAGGAAATTTTCAGTAAAAAATTTCATCACACCCCCCATCTCTTTAAATTAACAATAATAAGTTACGGTCATTAAATACCATTACTTTCACTTAATAGCTATTAGGTTCGTCTTTTCTCTCAATGTTAGTAATCTCAATAACTCCAATTCAGTAATAAAATATACAAAAAACCTTTCCTAATATAGGCAACAAAATAAAATAATTACAGAAAACAAAAACTATTTCACTAAATGATCCTTCTGAGTTATCAATCATCGCCAAAGTTTCGCTATCTAAATTAGCATCATAAAACACTAATCTACATTTCAATACTATACAAAAAATATGAAATTCCGTATTAACCTCGGGAATACTCCTAAAATATAGCAGCTCCAATCCATATATAACTAATATCATTTCTATATATGGCCGATATCATTTCAATATATAAAGAATATCATTTCAATACACAGCTAGTATCATTTCAGTATATTACTAATAAAGGAGTATTCTCTAGCTAATCATCTTGATTATAATTAGTAAAATCAACAATTGAGAAATCAGTTCCAAGATTTTTAAAAATTGTGATTTTAGTCCAAATTCTTCCTTTAGCTAATCCCTATTACAATAAACAGAAAAATTAGGTACATAATCAAATCAGCATGAACCGGATTGGTGATTTTAGCAGTATCTAGCTATATTAGAAATGCGCCGTCACACGCAATTTTTATATAAAAAACAACAATATAAGTTAAATATAAAAAACAAATATAAAATTTTATTTTCATATTATTGCTATCTGAGTGATATAAATATTCTATTCTAGGACATTTTTAAATGTTATTTGAATTTATTTAAACAGATATATAAATAAGAATAAAATACTTTGCCTTTTATAAATTAGACGAAATATCATTACTGTCAATAAAATAAACTCTAACTACCATTTATAATCTTAATAAATGATTTTATAGCTAAACTTCGGCACCTCATTAATTTACACGGTGCCGAAATTTTAAAATTATCGTTCCCAGTAAGATTCTTCCAAACTATCTTCTTTTTCGGGCAAACCACGGCTTAATCGTGGGGAATGCTGACTCAATACCTGATAGCTAACTCTGTTGGCATATTTACATACCTGAGCAAGTGATGAATATGTTAGATAAGTACGGATATGTTTACTGGAATTAGGCACATTCATTCTGTGGTGATTGTTGGCCGTTATATCATGCAGCAAAGCAGATAAAGCACCATCACCTGCCCCATTGGTATTCATGATTTTTTCTGGCCCCCCCATATAAGGTTCAATATGGGAATAAACTTTCATCGGGATTTGGCAATCAGATTTACGCATAGCACGGCTGAACTCATAACGGTTAAATTCAGCAATAGCACCCGGTAACAATGGATGGGTTGTCTGACGCATATAATCTTTTTCCGTATAACCTGCCATATATAATCCAGCCGGACCTGCGGTACACAAAACTAAATCAACCCAATCTAGTGCCATATCCGAAGCCAATAGTGGATCACTGAAACCAGTAAGCTCATAAGCTTCATCTTCATTCATTGCCAGAACAGAAATATTCTCAACCAGAAAATCACGCCACCATTGTGGATCATCAGCAATAACATATTTCGTCCCTAGCGTCAGAACCACAGGTACACTATGCTTTTTCGCATATTCGATAGCTTTCATGGTTGCTTCTGGCATTAGTTCTCCCGATTTACAACGAATCAAGTAAGCAGTTAATACCAAAGCAGAAGCTTCAGCAATAATCTTCTCAGGAATACTTTCCGGTTTAAGTTGATTCATTTGCCCAGGACTGATGGCAAAAGTCCGCTCACCATTTTCCGTTACTAACGTAAAACAGCGACCAATTGCCCCGTTCACTCCCTGTAAATAGTTCAGATCAGTACGGCTAGACGTGTTACATAAGTAGCGGTAAGCATAACTGCCAATCTGAATATTACTACACATAGTACCCAGTAAGACGGAACGATCATCGGCAAGAACTGAGTAATTATGTAAAGTATTACCAATAGTGCCACCAGCAAATTCGTGGCTAATAAGATTATTATCAGTAAGTTCTTTATACAGGGTTTCAGCTACATCATCTTCAATAACTAATGAATGCCCTTGGCTGAGGTTATAGCGCTGGATAAAATCTTCATCTACTTTCGCCTCAATATCCACTAATGTCTGATCGATACCAACGATATAAGCTCGGTTATTCTCACCATCCATCATCTCTTTAATTGGCTGGAGTAAAGGATCACGCAGACTGACGGGAAAATAGTGTTTTGATTTACGTTTACCAGGGAATTTCATTTTTGATTGATGCTATAACGCCAAAAGGTGCAGCATATTAGCACAATAAAAACTGACAGGCAGCAAATGTCACTACGACATTTACTGCCAAGGAAAACTTAAGCCGCTTGCTGACGACTACGTACCATATGACGAATTAGAACAGACACCACAGCCAAGATCAGCCCAAGAAAAGCACTGCCTATTAAGATAAGTAGACGCTTCGGTGAATCTTTCGCTGTCGGCTCATAAGGAGCCTGCATATATCTAAATGGTTGGAAGTTAACTTTATCTACTTTAAGTGCTTTCAGCTGTTCTATATAGAACAAACGGTTACGTAAGTCAGCATCAATCAAGGTGGGATCTTTTATCTCCTCTGTAATTTGCAACTTACGTTGTAATGCATCAGCCCCCAAAGCAATGGAATAATCTGGATCGTCTTTGATCATTGCTCCTTCACTGGAAATAGGCTTTTTAATTCCTGCCGAATTAGCGATAGATAATGCATGTTTCAATCGCTCAATATTAGCTTCCTGTATATTATTCACACGGTTTAAATCAACGTTATATAAACCTTCAGAGTAATTAAGCTTTTGTTTTACTATATCACTTAATTCACTCTTCACCTGTTCATGGACAACAGACGACGCATAGTCAATATAGCCATTTAACAGATTATATGCATCTTCTGCGGTTCCGGCACTGAAAGTCAATTTAGTTTCACCATTTTCATCATCTTTTTCCGCTTTTGAAGAAGATGAAATATTATCATTCACAATCTTTTCAATAAGTTTTCTTTTTGCAAATGGTGAATGATCACCTGATTCAGCCATCAGATTTTTAAAATATTCTGTATTAACCAGATATTCTTCACGCAAAACCCGTGAATTAAAATTATTTAAAAAATTATTATACAGTGACGATGAAGTTACTGATGGTTGTAAACTTAAAACCTCTAACTTAGTCAGGAGATCTCTAAGTGGTTGTATCTCTTCAAGTTGAGGCTTAACAATAGAAGCCGAACTGCTCCACTTTTGTGGCATCAAAGATGCTGCTACAAAGCCAATAACAGCAAAAAGGATAGTAATAGTGATAATCAATAACTTTGATTGAAATAAAACAGAGAATAACTCAAACAAATCAATTTCATCATCTTGTTTTGAATTGTAATAATTAAAATATTCTTCACTGAAATTAGTGTCTTTAATCGGTTTATTACTCATTATTTATATCCAAATCCAAATATGCTGTTACTAATTGATATACAAAACATCATCCCACTAAGCCTATAGGTTAATTCCCATTTACTCTGAAACAAGTATGGCAGTTCCACTAGGCTGGTATCTGTGTAGCAATATACCTTAAAAAGCCAATGAACCCTAATGATAGATTAATCCTATCACTATTCATTCCTGTTTCTGACAAACCTGTTGACCAACTCTTCAAGTAGTAAAATATGACTAGCGTTGTCGTTAAGCGCCGGAATATATTCAAATTTTTCCCCACCTGCATTAAGAAACATCTCTTTATTTAGCTGTTTTATCTCTTCCAGCGTTTCCAGACAATCAGACGAAAAACCAGGGCAAAGTACCTGAATATGTTTTATTCCCTGATTAGGTAGAGTTTGCATCGTTTGATCTACGTATGGTGTCAACCATTGCTCACGACCAAAACGTGATTGATAAGCCATCATTACCTGCTCTGCCGGATAATTAATTGCTTGCTTTAGCAATCGTGTTGTTAACTTACACTGCTCAGCATAAATATCGCCCGTATCAACAAAACGCTGCGGAATGCCATGATAGGAAAGCAATAATCTGTCTGGTTGACCATGCTTATCGAAACTCTGCTCAATAGTTTCTTTCAATGCAGAAATATAAGCCGGATGATCAGCATAACTACGAATAAAGTGAATCCCAGGAATAGTTCGGTATTTTTGCAATACCAGACTAACACCATCAAATACAGCCGCAGATGAGGAACCAGAATATTGGGGATAAAGTGGTAAAACAATCAGCTGCTCAACATTCTGCTTAAGTAAGTTGTCAATCGCTTGTTCAAGAGATGGAGAACCGTAATTCATTCCCAGTTCAACAGGTATGTCAGCAAGTCTTTCTGCCAGTAATTTCTGTTGCCGACGGCCATATACTAACAGAGGAGAACCTTCATCAGTCCAAATTTTCTGGTATAACTTTGCTACACGTGAGGAGCGGAAAGGCAAAACAAAACCATATAATATTGGCTTCCAGATAAATCGAGATAAATCTATGACTCTTTTATCGCTAAGAAACTCAGCTAAATAACGTCTTATAGCCGCAGTTGTCGGTTTATCAGGAGTGCCGAGATTAACTAATAAAACACCAAATTTACCGTTGTTCATTATGTCGATCCTTCATTGTTTCGCTAGTGAAAACCCTAGCATAATAAAATACAGATGAAAATCATGTTTATCTACGAAAACAATGAGGAAAAATCGACTAATTTACCTGATACAGTAAATAAATAATATAGGATAAGGCGACTTATTAGTCGCCCTCTAAGAATCATTCAGGTTGATTAATCCAAAATTTTAGATAATTCTTCACTAATCTCAGATACCTTACGAGTACCATCAATTCTAAAATATTTGGTATAATCTGCCTCTGCTTCTTTTTGATAGTAGGACACTAAAGGTGCTGTCTGTTGATGGTATTCAACTAAACGTTTACGCACGATATCTTCGTGATCGTCTTTACGAACAGTCAGCTCTTCACCCGTAACATTATCCTTGTTTTCCACTGCTGGCGGATTAAATTTAATGTGATAAACACGGCCAGATGGCGCATGTATACGGCGCCCAATGATACGTTCAATAATGAGTTCATCGGGAACATCGAATTCCAAGACATAATCAACATTAATACCCGCTTCTTTCATTGCATCAGCCTGGGGGATAGTACGGGGGAACCCATCCAGCAAGAAACCATTGCGGCAGTCATCTTGTTTGATGCGCTCTTTGACCAAAGCAATAACCAGTTCATCAGTAACCAGCTTACCATGATCCATCAGCGCTTTTGCTTTTAAACCCAATTCTGTGCCAGCCTTAACCGCAGTACGCAACATATCACCAGTAGAAATTTGAGGGATCCCATATTTCTCCACGATAAATTGCGCCTGAGTCCCTTTACCGGCGCCCGGAGCGCCCAGCAGAATGATACGCATTGCGTAAATCCCCTTGCTAGTTAGTTTTTATATTTTGAGAAAACGAGCCACCATACCATTTAGCATGGGGTTCGCTCAAGGAAACAGGTAAACGATTTCGTGATATTTTTCTGTAAAAATAAACCACGCCCCATCTCATTATCGGAGGCGTGGTTTCCAATCGTCACAAAAAAATGATTAAATCAAGCTTTCTCAGACAACAATAGCTGATTCATACGGCGAATAAACTGATTTGGGTCTTCCAACGTGCCACGCTCAGCAAACAATGCCTGATCAAGCAACAGTTCAATCCAATCCGCGAATTGAACTTCATCACTGATATCAGCAGCCAGTTTTACCAACTGATGATCAGGATTCAGCTCAAAATTGTACTTAACGTCCGGCACCTGTTGACCAGCCGCAGCAAACAATTTCGCCATCTGCGTGCTCATTTCATCCACATTTGTTGTGACAATTGCTGGAGTATCAGTCAGACGGTGAGTCAATTTAACCTCTTTTACTCGATCGCCAAGCAATGTTTTTACACGCTCAACAAACGGCTCCAGCTGCTTTTCAATTTCTTCCTGTTCGGCTTTGTTTTCATCTGCCAGTTCATCCAGGGATTCATCGGCTTTACTGACTGACTGGAATTTTTTACCATCAAAATCAGTGAGGTATCCCATCATCCATTCATCAATGCGATCTGACAGTAACAGAACTTCAATACCTTTCTTACGGAACAACTCCAGATGAGGACTGTTTTTCGCCGCAGCATAACTGTCTGCGGTGATGTAGTAAATCTTATCCTGACCTTCCGTCATCCTACTAACATACTCTTCCAGAGAAACTGTTTGTGCCGAGCTGTCATTATGAGTAGAAGCAAAACGTAGCAATTTAGCGATAGCTTCTTTGTTGGTACTATCCTCTGCCGGGCCTTCTTTCATTACCAGACCAAACTGTTGCCAGAATTGCTGGTACTTTTCTGCATCATCTTTCGCCAGTTTATCCAGCATCTGTAATGCACGTTTGGTCAATGCATTACGTAAATTACGGGTAATAGAATTATCTTGTAAAATTTCACGGGAAACGTTCAGTGGCAAGTCGTTGGAGTCAATCAAACCACGGACAAAGCGTAAATAGTTCGGCATAAACTGTTCCGCATCATCCATAATAAACACACGCTGGACATACAATTTCAGCCCGTGCTTATGCTCACGGTTCCACATATCCCACGGAGCCTGAGATGGAATATAGAGCATGCTAGTATATTCCTGTTTACCTTCTACGCGGTTATGGCTCCAGATCAGCGGATCAGTAAAATCATGAGAAATATGTTTGTAGAACTCTTTATACTCATCATCTGTAATTTCAGATTTACCACGAGTCCATAAAGCTTGAGCTTTATTAATCTTCTCCCAAGTTACTGTATCCTCTTCACCCTCTTCTTCGCTCTTATTTTTGGTTTCAATTTCAACCGGCAAGGCAATATGGTCAGAGTATTTACTGATAACAGAACGCAAACGCCAGTCATTCAGGAATTCATCTTCTCCTTCACGTAAATGAAGGGTGATCTCTGTACCACGGGTTTCTTTTTCAATATCGGCAATCGTGTAATCGCCTTCACCAGCAGATTCCCAGAATACGCCCTGATCAATTGAAGCGCCGGCAGCACGAGTACGTACAGTGACTTTATCAGACACAATAAATGCAGAGTAAAACCCAACACCAAACTGACCAATTAACTGGCTGTCTTTAGCCTGATCTGAACCAATAGATTCCAGAAAAGCTTTTGTTCCTGATTTAGCGATTGTTCCAAGATTATCAATAACTTCATCACGAGTCATACCAATGCCATTATCACTAATCGTAATGCTTCTCTTTTCTTTATCAAAAGAAAGACGAACGCGTAGTTCACCATCATTTTCATAAAGTTTTGGAACAGATAATGCGCGGAAACGTAATTTGTCAGCAGCATCGGAAGCGTTTGAGATTAGTTCACGAAGGAAAATCTCTTTATTGGAATAGAGTGAATGGATCATTAATTGCAGAAGTTGTTTTACTTCAGACTGAAATCCACGGGTTTCCTGACCTTTCATACTCATTTATTACCTCAATCTAAATCCAGTTCAGACAGACAAAATCAGACGATAATATGCAGATGGGGATAAATAAGTTGAATTTCAAGTTTGATTATCCAAAAGAATTATGAAGTAACTTTTGCTCATAGCAAAATGGATTAAAAGGCATGCGCCACATAGAATGTAGCGCCTCAAAACCTTTACGACTTGCTCTAACCAGACTACAACACTATTCGGTCACAACTCGACAAAACCGTAAGGCATTAACAGAAGATTAATAAGTAATCTTCTGCCGTCCAGCAAGTGAATGGGACAATGTTGTACCATCTACCATCTCAAGTTCACCACCCACCGGCACACCATGAGCAATACGGCTTGCTGTTACACCATACTGAAAGCATATCTCTGCGATATAATTGGCAGTGGCCTCTCCCTCCACTGTTGGATTAGTCGCCAGAATCACCTCTGAAATCTCCTCAGTGGAGAGACGATCCTCAAAACGATCTAAACCAATATCCATTGGACCAATGCCATCTAATGGGGATAAATGCCCCATCAATACAAAGTAACTCCCGGCAAACTGCCCAGTTTGTTCAATAGCATGAATATCCGCTGGACTTTCAACCACACAGATTTGACCATTTTGTTGACGGCGTGGATTAGCACAAATCGCGCACTGTTCCTGTTCGGTAAAAGTCCGGCAATATTTGCAGTGTCCAATTTCTGACATTGCTCTGGTCAATGCCTGAGCCAAACGCATTCCACCACTGCGATCACGCTGTAGCAGATGAAAAGCCATCCGCTGTGCAGACTTAGGGCCAACCCCTGGCAAACAGCGTAATGCTTCCATCAAGGATTCAAGGAGAGGACTGGTTTGCATCAGAATGGCATCTTAAAGCCTGGCGGCAATTGCATCCCACTGGAAATGCCTGCCATTTTCTCTTTCTGAGTTTCTTCAATACGACGGGCTGCGTCATTGAATGCGGCAGCAATCAGGTCTTCCAACATCTCTTTGTCATCTTCCATCAGGCTTGGATCGATCTCAACACGACGGCAATTATGAGCACCATTGATAGTCACTTTAACCAGACCTGCTCCCGATTCCCCCGTCACTTCTAGATTGGCGATCTCTTCTTGCATTTTCTGCATTTTGTCCTGCATTTGCTGGGCCTGTTTCATCAAATTGCCCAAACCACCTTTACCAAACATAGATTTCTCTCTTCGCTATGGCTACATCGTACAACAAGGTACAGATCGCAGCATGGTTAAACCGGTCGGATACTGTCTTCATCCAATTCAGCATCAAATACCTGCCGCAATGTTTGAATAGTTTTATCCGCAATAATTGATTGGCGAGCTTGTGCCAATTTCTCTTCATAAATGGCTTGTCGCCACTCCAGCGGAGTTTTCTCCGCAGGATTATCATCTTCAATAATACTGAATTCAACTGTTACGCCGTACAACTCGCTTAAAGCCTCCGCTAATGACTTTTGTGTGAAAGCGGAATTAAGGTGACGCTGGCTCGAACGCAAATGTAAACGGATATTATTTTCACTAACCTGTTCTTTGAATGCATTTAATGCCAATTGCTGCACTAGTTTAGGAATTTTAAGTTTACCAACTTCTGCGGCCCATGCATCTCTCTGTTTAGATTCTTCCGTTAATTTCTCTGCCAGTTCTGGTGTTTTCTCATGTTCCAAAGCTGTTCTTAAAGCCTTTGGTGTGGCCACATGAGTTTCTGTTTTCTCCTCAATATTCTTGGCACGCCAACGGTAAGCTTCTTTTTTCTCAGACTTGTTTTCCTGTTTTTTATCTATTGATGACTGAGGTCGCTGTCCTGACACTGCGGCAAACCGTTCCAATGCTGAAGTTGCTGACTTCATCTTAACAGGCGTAGCTGATTCAGGTTTTTTTGTCGACGTTTGCTCTTGCTGTCGGGATAACACATTCCTTGCTTTCAGCAACTGCGCTGTTGGGCTTGATGCAAGCGCCTGAGGTATCTGGGGTTCCGACTGAGCAGTTCTATCCAATTGTGCCGGTTCATTAATATAATTAGCAGGTGGCACATCTCCCTGATCACTATGTTTCGGCTGTGCTGTAACTGATGGTATAACCGCAGGATGTACTACCGGTGCCGCAACCTCTTCAATAACTGTTTTCGGATGAAATGCCAAGGCTCTGAACAGCGTCATTTCAACGCCCATCCTGCGCTCCGGTGCATACGGTAAGTCCCTACGACCAATCAGCAAAGTTTGATAATAAAGTTGCAAATCTTCCGGTGAAACAGCTTTTGCCAATATCCGCAAACGGCCTTCAATTGATGAAGAAGCGATTTCTGGCTGAGAAGGTAACAGCTGGAGCATTGCAATACGATGCAGCAATGCAAGAATTTCTACTAACAAATCCTCCCAATCAGCCCCCCGTGAAGCGACTTGTTCCACCAATGCCATAACCTGCTGACCGTCAGCTCGAATCAATGCTTCAATAATTGATAACGGCTGTTCATCATCTAAAGTTCCTAGCATCAAGCTGACTATTTCAGTCGTCACCAAGCCTTGTCCGATAGCAATAGCCTGATCTGTCAGACTCAATGCATCACGCATGCTGCCATCAGCAGCACGAGCCAATAGCTGACGAGCGCGGTTATCACTCTCTATATGTTCAGCTTTAAGAATACGCTCAAGCTGAGCGCTTATTTGACCAATATCCAGCGATTTGAGATGGAATTGCAAGCAACGGGAAAGAATAGTCACTGGCAATTTTTGCGGATCAGTCGTTGCCAGTAAAAACTTCACATGCTCAGGCGGCTCTTCCAACGTTTTCAATAATGCATTGAAACTGTGGCGGGAAAGCATGTGGACTTCATCAATCAGGTAGACTTTAAAACGCCCACGAGCCGGAGCATATTGCACGTTATCTAGCAATTCGCGCGTATCTTCAACTTTAGTACGGGAAGCCGCATCAATTTCAATTAAATCGACAAATCGCCCCTGTTCAATTTCAAGGCAATTAACACATTTACCACAAGGCTTATCAGTAATACCTGTTTCACAATTTAGCCCCTTAGCAAACAAACGGGCGATCGTTGTTTTCCCAACACCTCTAGTGCCAGAAAATAAATAAGCGTGATGAAGCCGGCCATGGGCAAGACCATTAGCTAACGCAGTCAGGACATATTCCTGGCCAATTACATCAGAAAATATTTGTGGGCGCCACTTACGGGCAAGTACCTGATAGCTCATTGATACCGGAAAAATCGAATACAGTTGGGTATCATGCTAACACAGCCTCACTACAGACAGCGAGGCCGATATGTTAGTAATACAAAAATAAGCAGATTAATGATCTGGGAATTCAAGTAGAGTAAAACTACTTACACCTTGTCTTTGCAGGCGCTCAACACCACCTAAGCCAAGCAAACCAATAATAAAAGCCGCTTCAGAAACCTCACCACCTAAACGACGGATTAAACGAACAGTGGCTTCAACCGTACCACCCGTTGCCAGCAAATCATCAATAACCAGCACCTTATCATTTTCTCTTACGCTATCCTTATGCATTTCCAACGTATCAGTGCCATACTCCAGATTGTACGTTTCACTCAATGTTTCCCGAGGTAGTTTGCCCGCTTTACGAACAGGAATAAAACCAACACCAAGGCGTAACGCAACCGGGGCTCCAAACAGAAAACCGCGAGCTTCAGTGCCAACTATTTTTGTGATGCCTTTGTCCTGATATCGCTCCACCAGAAGATCAATTGTTGCCTGGTAGGCAAGAGGGTTATCCAATAAAGTGGTAATATCACGAAAAAGAACCCCTGGTTTTGGATAATCAGGAATAGTTTCAATACTGTCTTTAATAAATTGCAGTTGCTGCGCATTTGCGGTCATAATCGGTGCCAATGAGTAGAACACGAAGGTGCTAAAATCTATTCAAACTGATAGAAAAAATCAACTAATGAACACGCACCAGCCTACTTTTTGTCGTCCCAGATTAATTCTGCTTCGCAAGGAATAACCATTTTAAGGTATAAATGAATACGCAGCCGTTATTAAATTTACTCGAAAAACAGGTCGATATACTGGCGGAAGAGATAGCACCATTAGCAGACACACCATTCTCTACTGCCCGGTTTGATCAGGCTTTATTTAACCGACACAGCGATAAACTCCGTGGTTATCTACAAGAAGTCAGGCACAACATGGAACAACTCAAAGAGTGTGTGCAGGATCACCGAACCGAACAGGTCGCATTTCTGACTGAACGCTTAGTTGCCCAAATAGAAGCATTAAGGCGTGAATTGTCTACCCAGTCATTGAGAAAAAAAGAGAACCGATTTGAACATAAACAACAAACTACTGACCTGTATCACAAACTGGCTGAACATCAGGATTATGAACGCCGCCTGCTCGCAATGATCAATGATAGAGAGCTAAAATTGAATCAACAAACTACACTTAATCATCAACAAAAAATACAGAAAGAAATCGCGGCATTAGCCGGAAGACTAGCACGTTGCCGTCAATCTCTGACGCGAATTGAAAAATCAATCGAATACAAAGAGAACATGGATTAACGATTCAGATGAGGAATGCTTTATGTCAGTCGAACACGCACCACCCGAAGTTCAACTTGCTGTTGATCTGATCTATTTACTGGAATGCAATGAAATCGCTCCTGAAATCGCACTCGCCGCACTGGAAATAGTCAAACACGACTATCAAGCAAAATTAGCGAAGCAATCACAGTCGACGAAGGAATATTGAACGATTTACTTCAAACACCTTAATAGATATCTTGATCGATACTATAAAAGATTCACGTTTGTCTTAAGTATGTGATCATACATTCATATCAATATCAGCCTTTGCTAAATTTCAAACGGCTTTATATCGTCACTCGCTCTTTCCACTATTTCGTTTAAGAAACGTTGAAGAATAATCATCAGCAGCAATTCGAGTGCAAAGCGGTTCCCATTCACAGCCTATACAAGCAGATCTTATGATCCCACGATTGAAAGCCCATCGCGCCTGTTTTAAATAGGTTTCATCAAGCCTCAGCGTATGACCTATCTCAATTGGTCGGCCCATAAGAGAACCAACAGCTTCCAAAGCTCGACTATCCCGGATAATAACACTCTTGCCAAAACAATGAGGTTCATCTTCTCCAAGCAAAGGAATACATATGTCATCCGGTCCTGCCACAATCAAGATATCTTCGCCCCGAATTCGAGGAATAATCCTATTGTAGTTTTCAACAAAACTAGGGGAGTATCCGTTGCCCGCATAGGTAAGAATACACAAGAGGTGATGACCTCTCAGGGATATTGTCATGAGTTACGCTCCTGAATGTGATCAAGTGTTGCATTTTTATACAATCAATGCTATATGATTGATACTGACCATCAATAGATCAATTTTTCTAATATAAAGAAAATCGGCTAGGAATCGACTATTATGTCGTCACGGTGGGTATCAAACGAGCTTGTCAAATTATCATCAGAGAGCTTGCAGGCAATCATAGATAACAAGATTCCAGCAGCAATGATAGATGATTTTGCAACGACAGAAGAAACAGAACAGCTTTCGTCTGCAATACTGAGCATGAAGGCAAAGCCATATGAATTTGGAAGACCGGGGTGTTATTTGGGAAATCCACTCGCTCATTACCGTGATCGGCCAAAAGAGCAATATTTTGCTCAAGTTAGCGCAGCTGAGCAAAATCGCACCCAAATTACTCATCAAGCTTTTGATCCCGTTGCTCGACTTATACGATACATCAATCACGATACAAATTTCAGCATTTCAGTCGCAGAAGAACCGGGGTTTGGCCCCTATTTTGCCGGTATCACCCGGATTATCTCCGGTGGCTCGGATCTACATGTGGACTACGCACCTACTTTTACGAAAGGAAATTTAGTTGTCGGGGATATATCGACTCAGCTTGCTTGGAACCTCTATGTTTTGTCTCCCTCTCAGGGAGGAGAAACCGTGATCTATAATCAACCATTCAAGAGCACTGTGGTTGATAAAACATACAAACCATATGATAGTTCCCTATTGGTTGATTGTGAATCTTTCACTTTTCGACCTCAAATTGGCTCTGTCGTCATTTTCAACACGAGCAACCCTCATATTGTCCTGCCTGCGAGCAGCAATCGAATTGCAACAGGCTCCTTCATCGGTGTATTAAATGAGAAAACGTTGATCTTATGGTCGTAATATATTTCAGTAAGATTCTTGGAATCTAAACATGAAGACTACCTTTTCTTACTCTACCGCCATTCTATATGCTGTGACGATTATCACCGGGGGAACATCGTGGTATGCCGCAAAACTGCAATTGACCGATATTTCACCTGTAATATCCCTGATTTACCGTTTTGGGTGTGCATCGGTACTGCTGCTTCTGCTTGCTATAATTTCACGGGAAAGGCTCAAACACACCTGGCGTGAGCACCTCTCTTTTGCCGCACTTGGAGCATTCGGATTCGCTATCGCATTCTTGCTGATTTACAAAGCGGCGGCCTTGATCACCACCGGTTTAATCGCCCTCACCTACTCTTCAGTCATATTATTCAACTCTATAAACGCAATTCTCTTCCTACGGCAATCGATTTCATGGTCAGTGCTGGTAGGCGCTGTAGTTGGGCTAACTGGGATAATTTTAGTCTTTAGTCCAGAATTTTTAAATAATGAATGGAATTGGACAGGATTCGGTTACGCAATCGCAGCAACCCTGACATTCTCATTTGCTAACATTTCCGCAGTTCAGTTACAGAGAAAAGGTGTCACTGTTCTGCCAATGACCGGGATTTCTATGGGATATGGCACCATATTCTTGCTCAGCTACGCCTTTTTGACCAAGCAAGCGTTTGATTTTGATCTATCACCAGCCTATGTAACATCTCTATTCTATTTGATCCTGTTTCCTTCGGTAATTGGGTATACAACTTACTTTGCCGTTGTTGGTCGCTTGGGGGCTGAACGAGGAGCTTATACCATGCTTCTCGTTCCACTCGTAGCCTTAACGATCTCCAGCGTTACAGAAGGCTATCGTCCAACCATTTGGGCCATAATTGGCACAATGATGACACTTAGCGGTAACTATTGGGTAATCACAAACAAACATCAACCCACGACAAAAACTGACACTTAAGAACGCGGTTCAAGAGTGGGGTAAGCCCGACGAACCGTTTTCGCAATCAAAATAACCAGTACGATTTTAATAATATCTCCCGGTATGAACCCAATTGAACCTACGGCTGCTTGCCAGGTGCTGATATTAGCAAATACAGCAATCCACGGGATACCAATTACATAAACAACCATAATTCCACCAAAGACAAGAAATACAGCTTCTTTAAAGATATTCAGTTTTGCAAGATTTTTCTCATACAAATAGCCGATAACAAAAGCGGCAATCGGCCATGCCAAAATAAAGCCACCACTTGGACTGAGAAATACACTCAATCCTCCCCGCCCTCCAGACATTACCGGTAATCCAACGGAAACAAACACACAAAAGAGCAACAATGCTAATCCACCCCGTTTCGCACCAATAATGGCACCAGCAAGCATTGCTCCCATTGACTGCGCTGTTATCGGAACGCCCACAACGGGAAGTGTCAGTGGCGGAAATAAACCCAGTGCTACGGTTAAAGAGGCAAATAGTGCTATATAAACAATATCTTTGGTAGACATTTAATCCCCCTTTCTTTTCGATAAAGCCACAACCTCTGTTTTACTTGCTGCTTGATTTATTTCTGTCAAATTCTGGATCATAGGACCTAGCTTCAATAGCGGCAGAAATATCGTCTGCCATTTTGAGCATCCGCACAATAACAGGAACTGCAATTGCAATGACACTCTTATCAAGGCCTCTTGCTTTCTGCACCTCCCGCACTTCTTCTGTAATTGACGCCAGAACAGGGATAAACCGCAAAGCAAGCGATAGAGCCAAACTCACTTTTCCAGGATTGATGCCAAGATAGTACAACCACCCAAGACCCTTTTCCAATGCGTCGATCATATCAGAAGAGCGAGTAGTGAGAGTGACCAGCGAGGCCAGCAATAAAAGAGAGGTAAGACGAACTATTACAAGTACACCTGTGGTCCAGTGGTGTAAAAACAATTGGACTATGAAAATAAGCGCGAAGATCCATAACGCCGGCCGTAATTGCATCCAAGCAGTTTTTAATGAGATTTTGGCTAACAAGTATAAAAGTACGATTCCCGCCAATGCCGCAGCAGAAAGATCGATACGTGGAATAACGAAAAGCAATGTTCCGAGAATGAGCAAAGAAATAATTTTAAGCCCAGGACTAACTCGATGCACAAATGATGAACCAGGATTATATCCAGACAGGCTCATAACATCATCCTTACGTATTCAGGGATAGCAATAGAGGGGATGTCATCAACAACGACACGACCCTCATCAAAAACCAGAACACGATCAAATCCCACTAGAAAATCAAGGTCATGAGAAACTACAATCACAGTTTGAGATAAGTTATCGATTGCTTCGGCAACACGGCGCTTATTTCGTAAATCCAGCAAGGTTGTAGGCTCATCGAAAATAATGTAATCGGGCTCCATCACAAGAACACCGGAAATCGCAAGGAGTTGTTTCTGACCACCACTTAAAAGATGGGCAGGATGCTCCCTAAATTGAAGTAAATCATAGCGTGAAAGGGCCTCCTGAGTTCTTTGTCGAATCTTATCCTTGGTAAACCCGAGATTTTTCATGCCAAAGGCTAAATCTTCCTCAACGACTGGAAAAACGATCTGATTGTCAGGATTCTGAAATACGAAACCAACCTTACGTCGGATCGCTTTACCTTCCGTTCTAGTATTCAGACCATCCACCAAAACATCACCACTTTTCGGTACCAACAATCCATTAAGAAGGCGTGCGAATGTACTTTTGCCGCAACCATTACTACCTATGATGGCAATGCGTTTTTCCTTAAGCTGCAAATTTAATTCTTTCAATATTACTCGCTCGCCATAGGCATGCGTCACATTTCGTATTTCCAACATAGATGGTTATCCGTTCTCTTTCCGAAAAGAATCAGTACATTTTACACAGTCAAAATCTTCAGCATTTACCTTAGGCTACAGCCTGTCTTCAGTCTCTTCCTTAACAAAACCGGCAACAGTATCTGATATTAGAAATAATTTCAGCTCAGTTTCTCAGTCTAATCTCTTATATAACAGCAGATAAACAAAGAGCATAAGATAATGACTTTTTGCCATTAGCCACATTGTTAGCAATTACCAAAATAGAATTCACCTTAATTTTCCTCTATATTCTAGTTCTTCATTTTTCAGTGACTTTCATATGCTCACTATATTTAAGCATATCGATAAAACTATCCACTAACGACTCGGCTTCCTTCTGAATATCAAAACTATCTGGTGCAAATAGCCAATTTTCCAATAAGCCCGTTATCAATCCTCTTAACATGATAGCCGCTCGCCGTAGATGAAGATTATAAGGAAGCTGACCTGACGCAATACAGCCGGAAAGAGATGCTTCAATACGAACATAATCTGCAACACACAGCTCCTGACGGACTTCCACCAAGGCAGACATTTCACCAACAAACTCACATTTGTGGAAAAAAATCTCCATTAATAGCCGGTTTTTCGGATCATCAGTGACCGACGTCAGGATATGGATGATTAACGTTCTTAAAATCAGGAGTGGATTATTAGGATATTTTGCTTGATACTCTTTCTCTAATTCGTCAATCTTAGAATCTGTTATTTTACAAGCTTCGGAAAACAGGTCTACTTTATTTTTAAAGTGCCAGTAGATTGCCCCTCGGGTTACTCCAGCCGTTGTGGCAATATCTGTCAGTGAAGTAGCCGAGACACCGCGCTCAGAAAACTCTTTTATAGCTGCGTCTATAATCTGCTGCCGGGTCTCCTCAGCCTGTTGTTTAGTTTTTCGTGCCATACACTCTAATTTTAACCTAAAATGGATTTACATACATTCACGTATGTTTGTATTATAGCATGCTGTTGTTAATGGAGTAATGGTTTTACGGATTGAAGGGTCAACATCTAAAAATATTGAGGTTTACTTATGCGAATAAACAGGGGAGTCTTGCCTCTGGCTACAGTACTGGTACTCTCAGGCAGCTTAGCTCTTTCAGGATGTAACGACAAAGACTCTCAGCAAGTTGCTGGGAACCAACAGGCTCCTGAAGTCGGTATCGTGACGCTGAAAACTGAACCTCTGATGGTCACGACGGAACTTCCAGGCCGAACATCAGCCTTCCGCATTGCAGAAGTTCGTCCACAAGTAAGTGGTATAATTCTGAAACGAAATTATAAAGAAGGTAGCGATGTAAAAGCAGGCACTTCTTTATATCAGATAGATCCAGCAACTTACCAAGCTGACTATGACAAAGCTAAAGCTGATTTGGCAAAAGCTCAGGCTAATGCAGAGATCGAACGCTTGACAGTGAACCGATATAAATCACTGTTAGGTACAAACTATGTTAGTCAACAGGAATTTGATAAAGCCAGCGCCGACTATGCACAAGCGAATGCTATAGTACAGGCAGCAAAAGCGGCCGTAGAGACCACCCGTATCAATTTGGCATATACCAAAGTTACAGCACCGATTAGTGGTCGTTCCGGCAAATCTACTATAACTGAAGGCGCTCTAGTTTCTGTTGGTCAACCAACAGCACTGACAACTGTTCAACAACTGGATCCGATTTATGTGGATGTCACTCAGTCAAGTGATGATTATCTGCGTCTTAAAAATGAAATCGCCAAAGGTATTGTGCAGAAAGGGGACAATAAGGCTAAAGTTCACCTGATCATGGAAAATGGTAAAAACTACAGTGAAACAGGTTACTTGGAATTCTCTGATATTACTGTAGATGAAACAACAGGCTCTATCACTATCCGTGCAATATTCCCTAACCCGAATGAAGAACTGCTTCCAGGTATGTTTGTTCGTGCAAAACTGGAAGAAGGTATTCGCCAGGATTCAATACTGGTTCCTCAGCAAGGAGTTACCCGTACACCTCGTGGTGAAGCTACTGTCATGGTGGTTGGTGCAGACGAAAAAGTCGAACCGCGCATTATCACTGCCAACCAAGCTATTGGTGATAAATGGCTAGTAGCTTCCGGTCTAAAAGCAGGTGATCGGGTCATCGTTACTGGTTTGCAAAAAATTAAACCCGGCATCCCGGTTAAAGCAGAAGAAGTGGACTTAAATGCAAAATCTGCTGCGAACCAAGCTGAACCTGCGAAAAAGTCTTAATTTAGGAGTCATAGGAGTCAGTGATTCATGCCTAAATTTTTTATAGATCGGCCAATCTTTGCATGGGTAATCGCGATTATCACCATGCTGGCTGGCCTGCTGGCAATTATGAAATTACCCGTAGCGCAATACCCTACTATTGCACCACCGGCGATTTCTATCTCTGCAACTTATCCCGGCGCAGATGCCACTACTGTGCAAAACACAGTGACACAGGTTATCGAACAGAACATGAATGGTATCGATAACCTAGTTTATATGTCTTCCGACAGTGATTCTGCTGGAAACATGAATATTACACTAACCTTTGAGGCCGGTACTGATCCCGATATTGCACAGGTACAAGTACAAAACAAGCTACAACTCGCTATGCCTCTGTTACCACAAGAAGTGCAACAGCAAGGTATACGTGTAGATAAGTCCACGGCCTCTTTCTTGATGGTTGCCGGATTCATCTCTGAAGATGGCTCTATGTCACAAGACGATATCTCTGACTATGTTGGTGCAACCGTCAAAGACCCTCTGAGCCGTGTCACTGGTGTGGGTGATACAATGCTTTTTGGTAACCAGTATGCTATGCGTATCTGGTTAAATCCTGACAAGCTCATTAACTACAAAATGACGACTCTGGATATAATAAATGCCATCAAAGCACAAAATAACCAAATAGCCGCCGGTCAATTAGGGGGAACCCCTCCGGTTCCAGGTCAACGCTTGAATGCGTCGATCATTGCTCAAACACGTCTAACCTCACCGGAAGAGTTCAGCAATATTCTTCTGCGTGTCAATACTGACGGTTCTCAGGTCCGTCTGAAAGATGTAGCAAAGGTGGAACTAGGTGCAGAAAGCTACAACATCATTGCCCGCTATAATGGAAAACCTGCTGCGGGTATCGGTGTCAAACTAGCGACAGGCGCTAACGCTTTGGATACATCCAAAGCAGTAAAAGAAGCGCTAAAAAATATGGAACCTTTCTTCCCTCACGGGCTGAAAATCGTCTATCCATATGACACCACACCATTCGTTAAAATCTCTATAAACGAAGTGGTAAAAACACTGGTTGAAGCCATCATGCTGGTGTTCGTGGTAATGTATCTATTTCTCCAAAATTTCCGTGCAACACTCATTCCAACCATTGCGGTTCCAGTCGTACTCTTAGGAACATTTGCAATACTCGCTACATTTGGCTATTCAATAAATACATTAACCATGTTTGCTATGGTTCTCGCCATTGGCTTATTGGTAGATGATGCCATTGTTGTTGTAGAAAACGTTGAACGTGTTATGCAGGAAGAAGGTCTATCGCCGAAAGAAGCAACCAAGAAATCGATGGGACAAATCCAAAGCGCCCTAGTTGGTATTGCAATGGTGCTGTCTGCTGTATTTATCCCAATGGCCTTCTTCGGTGGTTCAACCGGTGCAATTTATCGTCAATTCTCGATCACTATCGTATCTGCAATGGTATTGTCTGTGCTGGTAGCACTAATCCTAACACCAGCTCTATGTGCCACCATGTTGAAACCCATTGCCAAAGGTAGCCACGGTAAGCAGACCGGCGTCTTTGGCTGGTTCAACCGCATATTTGACAAAAGTACCCACCACTATACTGACAGCATTGGTCGTATTCTACGCAATACAGGCCGTTATCTGGTAATTTATGTATTCCTGGTGGCGGGTATGGCCATCATGTTCACACGTTTACCATCCTCTTTTCTTCCCGAAGAAGATCAGGGAGTATTGCTGACAATGGTTCAATTACCTGCGGGGGCGACACAGGAACAAACAGAAAAAGTTCTAGATAAAATAAGCGATTACTTCAATACAGAAGAAAAAGATCGTGTGGTTTCTGTATTTACCGTCAGTGGCTTTGGTTTTAGTGGGCAAGGTCAAAACACTGGGTTGGGATTTATAAGCCTAAAAGACTGGGGTGAACGTCCAGGTGCTGAAAACAAAGTACCTGCTATTGTTGCCAGGGCTAGTGCTCACTTCCAGAAAATCAAAGAAGGTATGGTTTTTGCGTTTAACATCCCGGCAATTGTAGAGTTAGGTTCAGCGACTGGCTTTGATTTTGAATTAATTGATAAAGCAAACCTTGGACATGACAAACTGACAGAAGCCCGTAACCAATTACTTGGCATGATACAACAGCATCCAGATATGTTAGTAGGTGTTCGTCCTAATGGTCAGGAAGATACCCCTCAATATCGGATCAGAATCGATCAGGAAAAAGCTGAAGCTCTCGGTGTTTCCATCGTGGATATCAACTCTACACTCAGCACGATGTTTGGCAGTAATTACGTAAACGACTTTATCGATCGCGGTCGAGTCAAAAAAGTTTACGTTCAGTCGGAAGCTCCTTATCGTATGCTACCAAGTGATATTTACAAGCTGTATGTCCGTAATAAACAGGGTGAAATGGTTCCATTCTCTGCCTTTACAGATACGTCCAAAGAACCCTGGACCTACGGTTCACCACGTCTGGAACGTTATAACGGTTTACCATCAATGGAAATATTGGGTGAAGCAGCCCCTGGTAAAAGTACCGGTGATGCAATGGCTTTAATGGAAGAATTAGCATCGCAGTTACCAAATGGAATCGGTTTCGACTGGACAGGTATGTCCTATCAGGAACGCCTGTCTGGTAATCAAGCCCCAGCTCTATATGCATTATCATTGATAGTAGTATTCCTCTGTCTAGCTGCACTGTATGAAAGCTGGTCAATTCCATTCTCAGTTATGCTAGTAGTACCATTAGGTATCGTTGGAGCCTTGTTAGCAACAACATTCCGCGGTTTAGATAACGATGTTTACTTTAAAGTTGGCTTGTTGACCACTATCGGTTTGTCGGCTAAGAACGCGATACTCATCGTTGAATTCGCCAAGGACTTGATGGAAAAAGAGGGCAAGGGGTTGATAGAAGCTACGCTAGATGCGGTAAGAATGCGTCTTCGCCCAATCCTAATGACATCACTAGCATTTATGTTAGGTGTTATCCCCCTAGTACTGAGTAATGGTGCAGGATCCGGCTCTCAAAACGCAGTGGGTACTGGGGTATTAGGCGGAATGATTGCAGCAACCTCGCTAGCCATCTTTTTCGTGCCGGTATTCTTTGTGGTTATAAGACGACGTTTCAGTAAGAAAGCGGAGGAGATTGAACTCGCATCAGAATCTCATTAAATGCTACCAACAATAACCAGAAGGCCGTCAAATCGGCCTTCTTAAATATAATCGTTGCCTACATCTGACAAGATTCTGATCATTAATCTATCCGCTTAATATTTAAGTAATTTCGTTTAAATTTAATTATAATCACCACTTATGAGTATAAAATAGCTTTAAAAATCCAAGCATTAGTAACTTTAATAAAATTAATATGAAAGTTGTCGGACAAAAATTACTTTATCTTTTTTTACACTAAATGACAAAAAACAATACCAGCACATAGTGACTTATGTAATAATGATGTTATATTCATTGATTATTGTAGCCATCAGGCTATAATCTGCCGTTACTGGTATCTGAGGGAAATACTGTTTTATATAAACCTACATATTAACTCACACATACTAGCCGCTATTTATAGTTTATTGAGTTAAGGTATGAATTTTGTTAAGAGCTGATTCTGATTTACTAGAAGCAAATCAGAGCCATCTGTAGAAAAGATAAATAATCCCAAAGAACGATTATAGATACATAATAATAATCTCTCGAAAAAAATTTATAATACGTGTATATGCTTAGTGTTTAACTCGAAAAATTAAGTAATGGCATATACATCAAGATCAACATAGCATGGATGAATATTCACTCAAGATGACATAATATTGATGAATTAGAATGCTTATGTGAAAATCTAAGGCAAGAAGCACTTCTAGTGCAGAGTACACAGAGATGAGACTGGTTGTGGAAATAGCTTCTACATTTCAGGAGATTTTAAAGCTAAACAAATAGATTGAATACATATCAACTTTCGTTTGGTACTTTAAAATAAAATATTCTGATGATTTCAGTCTTCTCACTTGAATTGATAAATGTATTGATAATACATATACTTATACTTTGTTTGGAAACAAATTAAGATTAGCGTTTCTAAACTTATGGAATGGTAAAAAAACTAATGAACGCTTAACCAGCGTCCTGTTACAGGATTTAAATTGCTCCTTGAGCAAAATTTGATTGAATATTTCCCTCAATAATTTTTTATATATGTTAAATAAGAAAGGCGATTATGACTAAAACTGATTATCTGATGCGTTTAAGAAAATGCACCACGATTGATACACTGGAACGTGTAATTGAAAAGAACAAATATGAACTTTCAGGAGATGAACTTGAACTATTCTACTCTGCTGCGGATCACCGCCTGGCTGAGCTGACCATGAATAAACTGTATGATAGAATTCCACCTTCAGTATGGAAATATGTTCGCTAAAATAGTCTTTATCAGATAGAAAGTGATCCGAGCCGGTAAAGTGCTATCGGCTTATTAGGTTACCAATGAAATTGGCGAGGGCTCTGCCAGCGGCATCCCGGCACACACATCCCCTGCTATGGCTGCTTCCTTCCGGACCTGACCAAGTTAACAAGTTAGCGTTGCGGGAGAACCAACAGAGCCCCCATTGTGACGTGTTGCTTTAACTCTAAAGCGGTGCCATTATCATTCATACCTACTTAAATAGCAAGACAGGCAGACCCGAATGCTGATTTATTGCACATTGCAAATCAATACAATGAAGGAAATGTATTATCTAACGGCTTTCAACGTAATTTCGACATCTTTAGTCTTCCCATTATTAATCACTTCATATGCGGTATCTGTAACAAACATCAAGCGGCTATGCAGCGAAACAGAAGCTCTGACAACAATGCGTGCATTCGGCTTAATTTTGTTTGGCTGATAAGGCAAAACAAAATGGAAAGGTGATTGTTTCCCACCTAAACGCTCTACCTTCTGAGACAGAGTAACTGAAGGTGCATCAGCCAAAGATACATCAGATAACGCCACTGTCAGAACAGCATCTGCTGGCAATGCTATACGCTGTAGTATATTAATATTACCTTCAACAAAAGACCGTTTCATTGGATTTTCAATCTTTCCCACCTGAGCATCTACTACCTCAGCACCTTTGGCATTACACCCAACCAAAGCAACCGCTAGTAATACGCCAGCGGGGAACTGCCATAATTTCATACACATTCCTCCATTATTAACTAATCTATATAAATATTAAAATAAATTGAAGTATCAAATCATTAAATCTAAATCATTTGAATTATAGATTAAAAATTTGAACATAAGACGCCAATAAATCTCACATTCTTTATTGCACTGCTGTTAGGACTTAAAACATTTACAATTTAGTTATTTATTAATCATCTATTAATGAGACAATAATCATCCCTTGTACTCTCGATAACCTAATAGAAAACAAAGGCATATTATGAGCAAGTCATTACAGAATCTGATAAATTTGATGAAATTGGAAAAAATTGAGGAAGGTATTTACCGAGGGCAAAGCGAAGATCTCGGTTTTCCTCAGGTTTTCGGAGGACAAGTGATTGGTCAGGCACTGTATGCTGCCAAACAAACCGTTGTCGATGACCGAATGGGCAACTCTTTCCATAGCTATTTCTTACGCCCCGGTGACAGTCACAAACCTATCGTCTATGATGTTGAGGTTTTGCGTGATGGAGGAAGTTTTAGTGCCCGGCGAGTTAGTGCAATTCAGAATGGTAAGCCTATCTTTTATATGACTGCCTCATTTCAAAGTCACGAAGAAAGTTTTGAACACCAAAATATAATGCCGGATGTACCCTATCCAGAAGAGCTTATCCCTCAGGATGAAATCGTGAAAAAAATGTCGCATCTACTGCCACAAAAGATGCAGAATACTCTTCTTTTTCCCTGCCCGTTAGAAATGAGACCCGTAAAATATCACAGTCCATTCAATTGTCCACCAGAAGAGCCTATACGCTATGTTTGGTTCCGCAGTAACGGCAATATGCCTGATAATCCTTTTATTCATCAATATCTACTTGGCTATGCCTCCGATTTTAACTTTCTGCCAACAGCATTACAGCCACATGGTGTCGGGTTCCTTGAGAAAAATATTCAGATAGCAACAATTGACCATTCTATGTGGTTCCACCGCCCGTTTAGACTAGACGACTGGCTGCTATATGCTGTAGATAGTCCGTCAGCTTCCGGTGCCCGTGGTTTTGTTCGGGGACAGATTTATAATCGTGAAGGGATACTTGTTGCTTCCACTGTACAGGAAGGTCTGATTAGGAAACGCAATAGATAAATGAATAAGGCAGCAAACTAAGAAACCAGCATTACATTTTATGGCCTTATTGCTGCCCTTTTATATTACAACTTAATTATAAGCACTCTCTCCGTGAGAATTAATATCCAACCCTTCCCTTTCAATTTCAACCGTAACCCTCAGCCCTACCAACAGATCTGCTATTTTAAAAGCAATAAAGGCAACAACGACTGACCAAATCACACAAACCAGTATACTAAAAGCCTGAATACCAACTTGTTCCAACATGGTTATACCCTCTGCATGGCCTGTCCCTCCCAAAGATTTAGCCGTAAAAACCCCTGTTAGGAGGCAACCTACGATCCCACATACGCCGTGTATGCCGAATACATCACACACATCGTCAACACGTAACCACCGTTTTAAGGCCACCACCCCCCAAAGTCCGGTAAAACCCGCGATCAGACCAATGATTAATGCACCACCAACACCAACCATTCCCGCCGCAGGTGTAATACCAACCAGCCCAGCAATACAGCCTGAACATGCCCCTAAAAGAGACGGTTTATTACGGAAAAACCATTCTGCAAAAACCCATGACAGGATAGCGGCGGCAGTCGCCACAATGGTATTTAAAAATGCTAGAGCAGCTATCTCATTAGCAGCACTAGCAGAACCAGCATTAAAACCAAACCAACCAATATAGAGCACAGCAGTACCAGTGAAGACCATCGGCAAGTTATGGGGTTTAAATGCTTCTTTCCCAAAGCCAGTACGTTTTCCCAGTAAGTAAGCACCAACCAATCCAGCTACAGCAGCATTAATATGAACAACCGTACCACCAGCAAAATCCAATGCTCCATCTTGTGAAAGCACACCCCCACCCCAAACCATATGCGCCATAGGCAGGTAAGAAAATGTCAACCACAGCACACTAAAAACTAACAAAGCCGGAAAGCGAATACGCTCCCCTAACGCACCAATAATCAAAGCAACTGTGATACAAGCGAAAGAGCCCTGAAATGCCACATGAATTAGCTGATAAAAATTGCCACTTAAGTCAGTGAATGCCAAATTTTTTAGCATCACTTGACTAACACCACCGAAAAAACCATTCCCTGGCTCAAAAGCCAAGCTGTAACCGTAAATCACCCATAATACACATACTAAAGCAAAGCTCACCATGACCTGAGCCATTAACGATAAAACATTTTTATTCCGTAGCAATCCACCATAAAACAGAGCAATTCCTGGAATCGTCATAAACAGAACAAGGACTGTACAAATCATCATAAAAGCATTATCAGCTTTATCAACAACACCTTCCGCTGCCTGAGATAATGATGGTAAGCAACTGGCTACAATACCGGCAGCCACAGAGAATTTTCTTTTCATATCTATCTTCTCTATCAGTGAGTTACAGTGCCGCATCGTTAGTTTCTCCTGTTCTAATACGAATAGCCTGTTGCAATTCGATGACAAAGATTTTACCGTCGCCAACTTTTCCAGTGAAAGCTGATTGCTGAATAGCATGAATTACCTCCTCAACCAATTCATCTGCTACAGCAATATCTATCTTTATTTTAGGTAAAAAATTGACACTATATTCCGCTCCACGATAAAGCTCCGCATGTCCTTTCTGACGCCCAAATCCTTTTACCTCTGTTATGGTCAACCCCTGAACACCAAGACCAGAGAGAACTTCCCGAATATCCTCCAATTTGAATGGTTTTATAATTGTCGTAATGAGCTTCATACATCCCCCTTCCATCCGGCTATTATGTTTTCAATAAGGAAATAGCAAAGGGCGTGCCAGAAATTAAAAACATATAAAAATCAAATAATAAAGAGAGTAAAAATTATGGAGAATTAAGAAGGGAGGAGAACAGCGAATATACTCTCCCGTGAGTGCACCGAATCAGTGCAAGCTTGATTAAATTAGCACCTCTTTCTCAGCGATTGTGCCACATTCATTTAATGTCTCACCTACTTGTTGCAACTGATACATCTGATAGTAACGTCCACGACTCACAAATAATTGTTGATGGCATCCCTGTTCAACAACTGCACCACGATGCAGCACCAGAATAGTATCAGCCTCCACAATAGTAGACAAACGATGAGCAATCACGATCAATGTTGTTTGTTGACGAATCAATCTCAAAGCCTGTTGTACCGCCTGTTCCGTACCAGAATCAATATTTGCAGTCGCTTCATCAAGGATCAAAATTTGTGGCGTTTGCACTAACACTCTCGCCATAGCAAGCAATTGTTTTTGACCGGCTGCCAACGTATTACCCTGCTCTCCCAAGATAGTATGAAGTCCATCAGGCAATGTACGTACTAACCCAGCTAATTGAACAGTTTCCAGTACTTGCCAAACCTTCTCTTCTGAAATATTCCGACCAAGCGTAATATTGTCAAAGAAAGAGCCCACAAGAACAACCGGGTCCTGCTGAACTATTGCCACACCATTGCGTAATACCGAATGAGACAGAGATGATACAGGCCGACTATCAAGATAAATTTCCCCTTTCTGCCACGGGTAATACCCCATCAGCAAATTTGCCAGCGTACTTTTACCACTGCCAGTATGACCAACCAAAGCAACAAAACCATGAGCCGGAACCTGTAAATTAATATCTTGCAAAATTATTTTTCCATGCCTGTAGGAAAAACTGACATTTTCTATATCAATTCGACCACTGGACAGTGGCTGACTATCCATGCCATAACCTTGTTGAGGGCTATCCATTAACTCAAATATTCTTTCACCAGAAACGACAGCTTGTTGCAGAATCGATTGCTGAGATGTCAATTCAATCAGTGGTTCATTCAACCGCCCCAAATAATTAATAAAAGCATACAATACCCCGACACCAATCGCCCCTGGCCCACTAATTCCAAACAACACGATAAGACCGCACAATACCATAGCAGATAGCAAACTCAGTAATGGGCGTAACAAAAGCCCATCTAATCTCAACGCTTGCATTCTCGCCTGATAATGAGTCCGACTAGTTGATAACATACGTTCACCAAAACGCGCCTGCTGCCGGAACTGCTGAACAACACTCATTCCATTAATGACTTCGTTAAACTCATCATTAATATCAGCCAAATAACTACGTACCCGACGGACAATTGGTGTACTAAAATGCTGATATATCGCCATAACAATCAATACGACAGGAAAAATAAGAATTGCAATCAATGCCATGCGCCATTCCAATATAAACATAGCAATCAGCATCGCACCAATCAATGCCATGCTGCGAAATACCGTAGGAACTACATTGACATAAAGATCTTTAATGACTTCAGTATCATTCGTTACACGGGAAATCAACTGCCCTACCGGTTGATTATCAAAAGCACTCAGAGGCTGACGCAATGCTGCATTCATCACATCAGTACGAAGCTGCTGAACCACATCAACTGACACTTGATTGAACAATAAAGCCTGAAAATAATGTAATACAGCCGTAATCAGTTGCAGAATAATAAAAGTTACCGCCAACCCGATAACCACCCTGGCAGGCATATTACCCGTTGCAACCATATTATCGATAAAGTAACTAATGAGAACTGGACCACTGACTTCCGCAATTGCAGCCCCCCATAACATGAGTACAGCTAGCCCCAACGGCTTACGATAATTCTTGCTATAAACTAGCAGACGTTTCAGAGACGGCCACAATTGACTAACTTTAGTCATCTTTATCTCCCTCTACTGTTTCCTCATCATCCAATGCTGCTTCAAGTTGCTGATAATAATACATATCACGATACCATCCTGGCTGCTCCGCCAGTTGCTGATGCCGTCCCTGATGTATAACAGAACCTTGCTGCATCACCAGAATATTATCAGCATCAGTTAATGCAGACAGGCGGTGAGCACTAATAATAACCGTCCGTTGTTGCCTCCACTGACTGAGGTTTTGTAAAATATTGTGTTCAGTTTGCCCATCAACCGCAGATAAAGCATCATCCAGAATCAAAATCTCTGCATCTAAAAGTAATGCTCTTGCAATGGAAATACGCTGCTTCTGCCCACCAGAAAGCATTACCCCTCGCTCGCCGACTTCTGTCTGATACCCCTCAGGCAAACGAAGAATATCTTCATGAACATTGGCAAGGCGGGCAACTTCTTCAATCTGTTCCTGTGTTGCATCAGTACGTCCCAAAGCGATATTACTGGCAACAGTATCTGAAAATAAAAAGGGGGTTTGATTGACAACAGCAAATCGTGCCCGCCATTCATCTAACTTAATATCCGCAATTTTGAGCGACTGGAAAAGAATTTCTCCATCAGTCACATCAAATTGTCTCTGTATCAGCGCAAGTAGTGTGCTCTTACCTGAACCAGTTGGGCCACAGATCCCTAATAACTGTCCAGGTAATAACTGGAAATTAATTTGACTGAGAACAGTTTTATTACTTTGCGGATAATTAAACGCTTTGATATTCACATCCAGAATACCGCGTTCAGGCAATAAATGACCAATACCATCCTCAATGACCGGGGGCTCTTGTAACAAACTACGGATACGACTATAAGCGGCACTTCCCCGTTCAACGATATTAAACATCCATGCCAGCGCTAACATTGGCCAAATCATTAAGCCAAGGTACATCACAAAACTGGTAAGCTCACCAAGTGTTAAAACACCATTCAACACCATCCAACTACCACCACCGATAGCTAGTAAGTTTGACATACCGATGGCAATAAAAATTGTCGGATCAAATCGAGCATCCACCCTGGCAACATACATATTCTTACGACCGGCTTCCACTGCAACTTGTTCAAACTGATTTGATTGCAAATCTTCAAGGCCGAACGCCTTAATCATACGAATACTGGTCAGACTCTCCTGAGCCTGGTTATTAAGAGCAGAAAATGCCCCTTGTGCAGATTTAAAGCGTCGATGAAGTTGATCACCATATCGTTTAATAATGATTGCCATGATCGGCATAGGTAACAGAGACAGTAAAGTTAATTGCCAACTAATTTGTATACTCATCATAATCAGCACTGCACAACCCATAACTAGTGAATCAACTAACGTAAGCACGCCTTCACCGGCCGCAAATACTACCCGATCCACATCATTAGTCGCACGAGCCATTAAATCTCCCGTGCGGTGACGCAAATAAAATTCAGGGCTTTGTCGGCTAAGTTGCTGGTAAAAATTATTCCGCAATTTCACTGCTAATTGATATGACGCCCCAAACAACCATAAACGCCATATATAACGCAAGATATAGACAATCAATGCGATAACCAGTATAACACCCGCCCACACCATCAATTGGTAAAACGACATAGACGCAGTGCTGATCCCATCAACGATTACACCCACCAGATAGGGAGGAATGAGTAGTAGAATAGAAATAATAATAAGCAGAGTCACTGCCCCAAGATAGCGACGCCACTCGCTACAGAAATACCAACTTAATTGAGAAAACAATCTCACACGTGTATATCCCGAAATGAAATAGATAGTAAAAATGTTGAACGACACTCAGAATAATTGATCTAACGCAATGAATTAATAATTGGTTAATCTGGTATCGGTAATGCTGTAGTGTATTTGATTTTTTCCATTGCAAAACTCGATGTCACATCAATCAACCCGGGAATACCATTAACCATACGCTTGTAGAAAAGATCATAACTTTTCATATCCACAACTTCTACGTGCATTAAATAATCACACTCACCAGCCATACGATAAAAAGCCAAGACTTCTGGCATTTGCTTTATAAATGCAACAAATTGCTCATACCAACCACTGCTATGCTGCTGAGTTCTGATCATAACAATCACTGTCAGCCCTAATCCTAATTTTTCGCTATCAAGCAAAGCAACTTTGCCAACGATATAGCCTTCATCTTCAAGTCGTTTTAACCGTTTCCAACAAGGAGTAGAGGTAAGATTAACAGCTTCCGCCAATGCATTCAGAGACAGGCTACAATCTTTCTGTAGTAACTTAAGCAACTTGCGGTCTGTTTTATCCAACATAGCTACCTCTTATAGAAAATTTTCCTACAAAGAAACCATATATTAAGAAAAATAACAATCTATTTCTCCCAGTATCAAGTTAATCTACCCGCTGCCAATTACTTTTAAATTATAGAGTTAATAATTAATGTCACACAGTTGGACCACCAAGGCAATCAGAGAGATTCAAGCAGACCATCAACGCAGCTCTGACACTCATCTTATCCGCCTTAATTTGCCAGTTTTTCCAGGCATCCATTTATATCTAAAAGATGAAAGCACCCATCCAACCGGCAGTCTGAAACATAGGCTTGCTCGTTCTTTATTCCTTTACGCACTTAGTAATGGTTGGATAAAGGAAGGTACCCCGGTTATTGAATCCTCATCGGGTAGCTCTGCTGTATCCGAAGCCTATTTTGCCCGCCTGCTTGGGCTACCTTTTATTGCTGTTATGCCCTCATACACTGCGAAACGTAAAATTCAGGAAATTGAATTTTATGGGGGTAAATGCCATTTTGTTAACCATTCAGCACAAATATATGACGAGTCAGAACGACTAGCGAAAGAACTAAATGGTCATTATATGGATCAATTTACCTACGCCGAACGAGCAACAGACTGGCGAGGTAACAACAATATTGCTGAAAGTATTTTTCGCCAGATGCAAATGGAACCATTTCCTGAACCAGATTATATTGTTATGAGCGCTGGTACTGGGGGAACTTCTGCAACTTTAGGACGCTATATCCGTTACCAAGGGCATAACACTAAACTAATTGTTGTCGATCCAGAAAACTCTATATTTTATGACTATTACCGTCAAAATTGCTGTGATATTCGTGGCAATTATAGCAGCAAGATTGAGGGTATTGGCCGCCCTAGAGCAGAGCCTTCTTTTATTCCCTCAGTCATTGATGACATGATCCAAATACCCGATTGCGCCAGCATTGCAACAATTTACTGGTTGGAAAAATTACTAGGCAGAAAAGTTGGCGCATCTACGGGGACTAATGTCTGGGGAGCTCTTCTGCTTGCTAACCAAATGCATGAGCGTGGAGAACAAGGTGCAATAGTAACTTTACTGTGCGACAGTGGTGAACGTTATCTCGATACTTATTACAATCCAGATTGGGTAAAAAATAACATCGGCGATATCTCACCTTATCTCAAACAACTACCCAATTTCTGTAGTTATAAGTAACATAACCATTTTATTCCAATGAGGATGTTACAATGAGACGAGCTGTTGTTGTATTCAGTGGGGGGCAAGATTCCACTACCTGCCTGATTCAGGCAATTAATCAATATGATGAAGTACATTGTGTCACTTTTGATTATGGTCAACGCCATCGTGCCGAAATTGATGTTGCACGTAATATCAGTCATTCTCTTGGTGCTGTCGCACATAAAGTACTGGATGTCACATTACTTAACGAATTGGCTCTCAGCAGTCTGACTCGTGATAATATTCCTGTTCCCGATTACAATGAAAGTGAAAAAAGTGCCATACCCAGTACATTTGTCCCTGGCCGTAATATCTTATTCCTGACGCTGGCTGCTATATATGCTTACCAAGTTGAAGCCGAAGCAGTCATTACCGGCGTATGCGAAACTGATTTTTCCGGCTACCCTGATTGCCGTGATGAATTTGTCAAGGCACTGAATAAAGCAGTAAGCCTTGGCATTGCCCGTAATATCCGCTTTGAGACGCCATTGATGTGGCTCAACAAAGCTGAAACTTGGGCATTGTCCGACTACTACCAGCATTTAGACTTTATTCGTAGTCAGACATTGACTTGCTACAACGGTATTCAAGGTAATGGGTGTGGTACATGTGCAGCTTGTCATCTCAGAGCTAACGGATTAGAACAATATCTCAATGCGCCTGAGAAAATTATGACTGAAATGAAAGCAAAAACACATTTAGTTTAATCCAAATGGCAATGAGAGCTTTTTCCTCTCATTGTCCTGTTTGCACCAAAACTCCCATTATTTCACGTAATTCACCTTCAATAGACAAAGCTCTTTGTGTTTTCCTATCAATCCAGACAAACGTAGTTTTAGCATCTGCAATGAGTTGATTATTCCTCTTGCGTATAATTTCTTGAGAAAATACGCCACTCCTGTTTCTCAGCTCCGTCAACCGGCAATCCACCTCTAATTCATCACCAAGAACCGCTGAACTGCGATAATTAATATTAATATTAACCACTGCAAACCCAACATTGTTTTTCTGTATCCATTCCACTACAGAGTGTTTATGCAGCCACTCCCATCGAGCACTTTCTAGAAATTCCAAGTAGCGAGCATTGTTCACATGTTGAAATAAATCTATATGATAACCATGAACTTTTATAACTGAACTCATAATATTGCCTTAATGTTAATGTCACTCGTCTGATCAAGCTGATTTCACAATAGCAAAACAAAAAATTCATACTAATTAAAGTGATTTATTTGCAACCTTGATCACAACATCCTCATTCACAAAATAAATCATGAATAAGGATGAGGGAAATATATACTAGTAGCTTAACTTATTTCTGTTTCGTTCAACGAAAACTGGCCCTATTCCCTGAACCTCTTGTAATTGTTCCACCGTAGTAAATGCACCATGTTTTTCCCGATATTCAACAATCACCTGTGCTTTTTTTACTCCAATACCATTCAGTGCTTTTGCTAACTCTTCTGCACTTGCAGTATTAATATTCACCTTTCCTTTTTCCTCTACTTTCAAAGCTTCCTGCTGCTGTAGCTGCTTTTCTGATGAAGAATGGCTAGTAGTACTGACTGTTTTAGCTACTTTGTCTTTTACTTGTTCGGCGGCAATCGCAAATTGTCCGCCACACGCATAAAGCAAGCCAGCAACCAGAACAGATAAAATTCCCGATTTTTTCATATATGAATTCCTCCATGTTTTATTAGCGAGAAAAAGATTGCCACAGATAAATTTGAGCACAATGGACGAAGATCAGATATGCGAAAGGCCGCGAAAGCGGCCTTTATTGACAAGATAATTACAAAGATATTTGCGATACTCTCCGCAAATTTTTATTCGATATGACCTAACTTAATTTTGGCTTTTTCACGCAGACTTATCAGCAAAGATTCCAGCATAGCGTTACCCATTTCACTCTGGTAAACACCCGTCATGTTTTTAATTTGTTCCTCCGATACAACACCTGGAGTCACTTTATCCAGTTGAATCAGCACAACGTCATCCAAACTATTTTTCGTCAAACCATATTCTGCCTGACCTTCTTTTGGCTGTGGTAACGCGAATACTGCATTAACTAACATATTATCTTGAGATGTACGCTGAATAACCTGGGGTTCACCAAACTGAATACCTGCATTTTTCAAGGCTTGCTCACCTTTACCTTCCTTTAAGGCGGCCAGTAAATTATCGCTTTCGACTTGAAGTTGTTTTTCAGCTTTCTGACGTTTAACCAGTTCAGTAACCTGTTCTTTAACTTTTTCGAAGGGTTGTACTGTTTCTGGTTTATAATTGTCTACACGCAGAACAAATGCACGATCACCTTCAACGGAGATAACATCAGAGTTAGTTCCTGTTGGCCCCTGCCCATCAACAAGATTGCCTTCAAAAATGGCATGAATAACAGAACTAAAGTTAATCTCTGCCGGCACATGATTACGATCAAACCAATCAGTCGTCACAACCTTAATACCTGAAATTTCCTCAGCAGCAGCTAAAGATTCATTATCGCTGGTAGCAGCGTCACTGACTTTCTGTTGCAGAGCATAGAAAGCATCTACTGCTTTTTCCTGCTTAACCGTTTTTTCAATTTCAGAGCGAACTTCAGATAAGGGTTTAATTATTTGAGGTTTAATCTCATCCAAATGGAAAATAGCGAAGCCATTAAGAACCTTAACCAAAGAAGAAATTTGGCCTTTCTCTTTTAAATTAGCTTGTCTCAACTCTTCAGGAAGAGCATCTTCTTCCATCCAGCCGATATCACCGTGATTTTTCGCTGAAAATTTATCGGTGGACTTTTCAGCCGCCAATTTACCAAAATCAGCACCTTTATTTAGCTCATCAACTACTGTTTTAGCCTCAGCTTCAGTTGCAAGCTGAATTAAACTGTACTTTTTCTGCTCTGGTTGTGTATAGCGTTTTAAGTTGTGCTCATAGTAAGCATCAATGTCAGCAGACGTAGCGGAAACCTTATTCATTTCATCTACAGCATCCATTTTGATATAGCTGACTTTCACTTCCTCAGGAGCAATAAAGCTGCTCTTATTCAGATTATAGTAATCTTGCAAATCTTTATCTGTTACTTCCTGCTGCGCCTGAATTTTCTTCAGCTCCAGTGTAGCCAAACGGGCGGTTCTCTGTTGCAAAAACAATTCAGCATTGAGTTTCACTTCACTCGGCAAAGCTATTTCACTACCAGAAAAAGCCATAATTAATTGTTGATTAACTAAATTCTGACGTGTTTGTTCAGCAAAAAGATCCGGACTCATATTGGAACGGTTGAGCAACTCCAGATATTTGTTGTTATCAAATTTACCATTTATCTGAAAGTAAGAAGTATTTCGGATAAAATCCTTAACTTGCTCATCACTGGCAGATAAACCTAATTCACGGGAATATTGTTCAATTAATACATTATTAATTAGACGCTCCAAAGCCTGATTACGAATCTGCTTCATGCTTTGTTCGTCACTTGCCAACACAGAGAATTTATCTCCCAATTGATCTTTCAAGGTGTCTCTCTCTTGCTGAAACACCCTCTCCAATTCAACACGACTGATAGTCTGACCATTCACTTCGGCAGCATAACTACCAGCTCCACTTGTCAGGTAGCCCCCAACTCCCGTCAAAACAAAAGACAGGATAATGAGAGCCAGCACGATTTTAAGCACAGGACTGTTTGCCGCCGTGCGTAGGTTGTCCATCATAAAGAGGCAAAACTCCGCTTTGGTGAAATTGAAAATACCATATTACGCTAATTCAAGCGCTAAGAGAAAAAAAGCGCACCAATCAATTGATGCGCTTCTATTTTAACTTACCAAACCTATCTCGTCAGTCTATTGTTTGCCAATATACCCGTCATCTTTCAAGTTGCCTCTTTGTTGGCTGCACTCACTCACCCCGGTCACATCGTTCTCTATGCTCCCGGGGATTCGCTCCCTTGCCGTCGCGATCCATCTTGAAATCCATAGGGTATATAACAAGAACTGATAAACAATATTTGGTTTGTGTCACCCATTAACAGCGTCTTTCAAACCTTTACCTGGACGGAAAGCAGGTACTTTAGCCGCAGCAATTTTGAGCTCTTTTCCTGTTTGAGGGTTACGGCCTGTACGTGCAGAACGTTCACGAACAGCAAAAGTACCGAATCCCACCAGAGCAACATCATCACCATCCTTCAATGCACCCGTTACAGAAGAAATGAATGCATCTACTACACGCCCCGCAGCTACTTTAGAAATATTAGAGTCAGCAGCAATTTTGTCGATCAGTTGTGATTTATTCACTCTTATCATCCCCATATAGTTTTTACTACCGCATCAGAATCCCAACGGATAACCCGATAGCAGTGCCGTTATATCAATCCTTTCCGATATTGGCAAGAAATCATAAGACAACAAAATATTTATTAAGCAGTTTATCCAAGTTAATAATATAAAAAAGCTGGTAAGCCTGAATTCACTTACCAGCCTATATTTCATTCATACTTATTGAAAAAGTTCACTATTTTTGTATTACTTGACTGACACTAATTCTACGCCAAACGCAGGGTTCTGCAATGTAATAGACAAAACATCTTCAATACGTTTAACTGGATGGATCTGTAGATCTGCAACAATGTTCTGGGGAATTTCTTCCAGATCACGTTTATTCTCTTCCGGAATTAAGACTGTTTTAATTCCACCTCGATGGGCAGCTAATAGTTTCTCTTTCAAGCCACCGATTGGCAGAACTAAACCACGCAACGTGATTTCACCCGTCATAGCAACATCCGCCCGAACTGGATTACCGGTCAGACAGGAGACTAATGCTGTACACATGGCGATACCCGCACTTGGGCCATCTTTTGGCGTCGCACCTTCCGGAACATGGACATGAATATCCCGTTTCTCATAGAAATCAGAGTTGATACCCAACTTATCAGCACGAGCACGAACAACTGTTAATGCTGCCTGAATGGATTCCTGCATAACCTCACCGAGTGAGCCGGTATAGGTTAGTTTACCTTTCCCTGGAACACACGCGGTTTCAATGGTCAGTAAATCACCACCAACCTCAGTCCATGCAAGCCCTGTGACCTGACCAATACGGTTTTCTGTATCTGCACGGCCATAATCCACACGTTGAACACCCAAATAATCTTTCAAGTTATCTGCATTGATTTCAATATGTTTTAAATTTTTATCCATTAACAATGTCTTCACCGTCTTACGGCACAACTTAGAAATTTCTCTCTCTAAACTACGCACTCCGGCTTCACGAGTATAATAACGGATAATGCCAATAATAGCACTGTCATCAATAATTAATTCATTTCTTTTCAGAGCATTACGTTCAATCTGCTTAGGCAGCAAATGACGCTTGGCAATATTTAACTTTTCATCTTCGGTATAACCGGAAAGACGAATAATCTCCATGCGATCCAACAATGGTGCTGGAATATTCATAGAATTGGATGTTGCAACAAACATGACATCTGACAAATCGTAATCGACTTCCAGATAATGATCGTTAAATGCCACGTTCTGTTCTGGGTCCAAAACTTCCAATAAGGCAGAAGCTGGATCACCACGCATATCGGACGACATCTTATCAATCTCGTCCAGTAGGAATAGGGGATTTTTCACTCCAACTTTGGACATTTTTTGAATCAATTTGCCCGGCATAGAGCCAATATAGGTACGGCGATGACCACGAATTTCCGCTTCATCACGGACCCCACCCAATGCCATACGCACATATTTCCGCCCGGTCGCTCGTGCAATAGACTGACCTAAAGAGGTTTTACCCACCCCAGGAGGACCAACCAGACATAAAATCGGTCCTTTAATTTTGCTAATTCGGCTTTGTACTGCTAGATACTCAAGGATACGCTCTTTCACACGCTCTAAACCATAATGGTCGGTATCCAGAGTTTCCTGAGCTTTAACTAAATCTTTTTTAACTTTACTGCGAGCAACCCACGGAACCTGCACCATCCAATCGATGTAGCTACGGACAACCGTCGCTTCCGCCGACATAGGAGACATCATTTTCAGTTTTTGCAATTCAGCTTCGGCTTTTTCACGAGCTTCTTTGGGCATTTTTGCCGCTTCAATTTTGCGCTTCAGGGTTTCATACTCATCAGGCGCATCATCCATTTCACCCAGTTCTTTTTGAATCGCTTTCATCTGCTCATTCAGGTAGTACTCGCGCTGGCTTTTTTCCATTTGTTTTTTCACGCGGTTACGGATGCGCTTTTCTACCTGTAACAAATCAATTTCTGATTCCATCATTGCCATCAGATATTCAAGACGCTCAACGACATCAGACATTTCCAAAACAGTCTGTTTATCACTGAGCTTCAATGGCATATGCGCAGCAATTGTATCAGCTAATTTAGCTGCATCTTCAACACTGTGTAGCGAAGTCAAAACCTCTGGCGGGATTTTCTTATTTAGCTTAATGTAGCCTTCAAACTGATTAATAGCTGTCCTGATCATAACTTCCTGCTCACGTTCATCAACGATCGGTGAGTCAAGATACTCAGCATGAGCAGAAAAATGTTCGCCATTGTCAGTCAGAGTTGTAATGCGGGCACGTTTCAACCCTTCAACAAGCACTTTTACGGTGCCGTCAGGCAATTTTAACATTTGTAAAATAGAAGCTACTGTACCAACGGAGAAAAGGTCATTAACCCCTGGCTCATCAGTCGAAGCTTCTTTTTGCGCAACCAACATGATTTGTTTGTCATGATCCATTGCTACTTCTAGGCAGTGAATAGACTTCTCACGCCCTACAAACAATGGGATCACCATATGCGGGTAAACCACCACATCGCGCAGAGGCAATACAGGGATTTCTATGCGTTCGGAACGCTCAAGATTCATAGAGCTCTCTCTTCGTTTAGCTTTCGCCAGTTTTTAGGGAATCTCGTGAAACGCGGTTCTCACGAGTTTCACTCCATAGAATATAAAATATATGGGGACAGGAATTTGACATTCAATAGTATGATACTTTAATAAAAATAAAATGAGGGTAGTCCCCTCATTTTATTCAATAATATCTCGTTTAGTGAATTCCCTATCCTAGACTCAATTATTCACCAGAAACCTGGGCATCCGGTTTGCTGTAAATCAGTAAAGGCGCAGATTGACCATTGACAACCGATTCATCTACAACAACTTTCCCAACGTTTTCCATTGATGGCAGATCATACATAGTGTCCAACAATGCGCCTTCAACGATAGAACGCAGGCCGCGGGCACCAGTCTTACGAACCATTGCTTTCTTAGCAATAGCTGTCAGGGCTTCACTTCTGAATTCCAGATCAACACCTTCAAGGTTAAACAGTGCTTGATACTGCTTGGTCAACGCATTCTTAGGCTCTTTCAAAATCTGGATCAACGCATCCTCACTCAATTCACTGAGCGTGGCAACAACAGGTAACCGCCCAATAAATTCAGGGATAAGACCAAATTTGATGAGATCTTCTGGCTCAGCCTGTGCAAGCAATTCGCCTTCAGTCGCTTTTTCTGACTCACCTTTGACTTTCGCACCAAACCCAATACCTGTACTGGTATTTAGACGCTGACCAATCACTTTATCCAGACCTGCAAACGCACCGCCACAAATAAACAAGATCTTAGAGGTATCTACCTGCAAAAACTCCTGTTGTGGATGTTTACGCCCCCCCTGAGGAGGAACCGCCGCAATTGTACCTTCAATCAGTTTCAGCAGCGCTTGCTGTACGCCCTCACCTGAAACATCCCGAGTAATTGACGGGTTATCAGATTTACGTGAAATCTTGTCAATTTCATCAATGTAAACAATACCGCGCTGAGCTTTTTGCACATCGTAGTCACATTTTTGCAGTAATTTCTGAATAATGTTTTCTACGTCTTCTCCCACATATCCCGCTTCAGTCAGCGTAGTCGCATCTGCCATAGTAAAAGGAACATCAAGATAACGGGCCAATGTTTCAGCCAATAGTGTTTTACCACTCCCTGTCGGCCCAATCAGCAGGATATTACTTTTACCTAATTCAACACCGTTACTGGTATCGCCATTACGTAACCGCTTGTAATGGTTATAAACAGCAACCGCCAACACTTTTTTCGCCGTTTCCTGACCAATTACATAATCATCCAAATGCTGACGAATTTCATGAGGCGTTGGTAATGCATTACGCTCACGATGTGGTACAAGCTCTTTAATTTCTTCGCGAATGATGTCGTTACATAAATCCACACATTCATCGCAGATATACACTGACGGGCCAGCAATCAATTTTCTCACTTCATGTTGGCTTTTCCCGCAGAAAGAGCAATACAGCAGCTTTCCTGAACCGTCTTTGCGCTTATCTGTCATCAGTCACAACCTCACTTTATCAACTGCTCACCCAGATTCGTCTGGCAAAGCAGGAAACTTCTGCTATTACCCCGAACGTCATAGCCTTACCAAGTGGTAAGCCGAATGTTTATATTATAGCTTCTGGGAATAATAAATTAATCGCGATGGGTGAAAATCTTATCAACCAATCCATATTCTACGGCTTCGTCTGCTGACAAGAAACGATCACGTTCTGTATCTTTCGCGATCTCTTCAATAGGTCTTCCCGTATGTTTTGCCATCAACTCATTCATACGCGATTTCACTTTCAGTATTTCCTGAGCGTGAATTTCAATATCTGTAGCTTGCCCCTGGAAACCGCCTAATGGCTGATGAATCATAACCCGGGAATTTGGCAAACAGATACGTTTTCCCTTTGCCCCAGCAGTCAACAAGAATGCTCCCATTGAACATGCCTGCCCCATACAAATAGTACTGACATCCGGTTTAATAAACTGCATCGTATCATAGATGGACATTCCCGCAGTAATCACACCACCTGGTGAATTGATATATAAGAAAATATCTTTTTCCGGATTCTCTGCTTCAAGAAACAACATCTGAGCTGCAACCAGATTTGCCATGTGATCTTCAACCTGACCGGTCAGGAAAATAATACGCTCTTTTAATAAGCGAGAATAGATATCGTATGAACGTTCTCCACGAGCAGTCTGTTCAACTACCATCGGCACCAAAGCCATGTGAGGCGCATATTGATCCCGCTTGTCGCTATATGACATTTTCGTCTCCTAATAGAATTCATGTTGGTGCCATTCATAACCAATTCTACTTGAGATAAGCGATGATGACCATGATTCAAAGTTAGCCAATCAAGGGGGAATCCCCCTGAAAAATTTTGCAATCATATACATAATATTAAAAAGGATCTGAGGGTAAACCCACTTTTTTCAAGAAAAATCTTGCCTCTTATTTATAAAAAAACCCGCAGGTTAATCTGCGGGTTCATTCCACTGAGATGATAAATTCATTATCTCATGACAAAACTAAAGCTTATGCCATTTGATTCTGATTCATTAACTCATTGAAAGTTGTTTCTTTTTCAGAAACTTTTGCTTTACCCAGAAGAACTTCAACAGCTTGTTCTTCTAAAGCAACATTACGAACATTATTCATCAATTCTTGGTTTTTACCATAGAATTCGATCACTTCTTGAGGAGCTTCATAGGCAGAAGCCATTTCCTCAATTAATGCTTTAACACGTTCTTCATCAGCTTTCAATTCATTACTACTGATAACTTCGCCTAATAACAAACCAACAACAACGCGACGCTTAGCCTGTTCTTCAAACAGTTCACGAGGCAGTTCCAAAGCTTGTTTTTCATTGCCGCCGAAACGCTGAGCAGATTGACGGCGCAGAACATCAATTTCGCTATCAACAACAGCAGCAGGAACTTCGATTTCGTTAACTTTAACTAATCCCTCGATAACCTGAGATTTAATACGGTTACGAACTGCATTTTTCAGTTCACGTTCCATATTTTTACGTACTTCTGCACGCAGACCATCAACAGTGCCATCAGCAATACCGAAACGTTTGATGAATTCTTCATTAAACTCTGGCAGCTCACGCTGTTCCACTTTTTTCAACGTGATTGCAAACTTAGCAGCTTTACCTTTCAGATTTTCAGCGTGATAATCTTCTGGGAAATTCACATCAATGGTAAATTCTTCCCCAGCTTTATGGCTAATGATACCCTCTTCAAAACCTGGGATCATACGACCCTGCCCCATAGCCAGAACAAAATCAGAAGCCTTACCGCCTTCAAACTCTTCACCATCGATAGAACCATTGAAGTCAACAGTCACACGATCTTCTGCACTAACAGCTTCTTCAGTTTCTTTCCAATTAACCTGCTGCTTACGCAATGTTTCCAGCATTGCATCAACATCTTCGTCTTTTACTTCAACAACGGGCTTTTCAACTTCAATAGATTCCAGATCTTTCAATTCAATTTCTGGATAAACTTCAAACTCTACAGAGTAAGTAAAATCTTCACCATTTTTGAATTGTTCTGGTGCATAACTTGGCGCACCTGCTGGATTAATTTTTTGTTCGATGATTGCATTAATAAAGTTACGTTGCATCAGATCACTCAGAACGTCCTGAATGACAGAAGCACCGTAACGTTGTTTAACAACGTTCATAGGCACTTTGCCTTTACGGAAACCATCGATACGAACTTTTTTTGCTACATTGACCAACTCACTACTAACTGCTTTCTCAACATCGGCAGCAGGAACGGTGATTGTCACACGACGCCCAAGGCCTTGAGTGGTTTCAACAGAAACTTGCATCTTTTTACCTCAAAAAAATCATAGTGCTCGGTCAACTCCAGAGACCATACAACCAGCACATATTTTATGTGCCAATCGCAACACTCTCTACGAACCGGGGCGGTCGCATTTAAAAACCGAGAATCCCTGATGTCAGAAGCGTCCCGAAACCATTCTAAAAATTAGACGCGACATTATAGCGATGCAGAGGGTGTGAGTCGAGAATTGCTGAAAAAAGCCCGAACTATTCATCAACTTCACAGGATAACGACTATTCAACGGCTAAATTTGCATCCAAAATGTATCATATATATACCCTATGGATTTCAAGATGGATCGCGACGGCAAGGGAGCAAATCCCCGGGAGCATAGATAACGATGTGACCGGGATGAGCGAGGGCAGCCAACAAAGAGGCAACTTGAAAGATGATGGGTATAAAACGTAAAAACGGCCCGAAGACCGTTCACTGGATTTATTCAGTTGTGTAAGAAAACGCCCCAAATTAAGCATCGATCAGCAGATTTCAGGCAACAATATTACCCCCACGACATGCCGGTGACGCTAAAACAGTATCCTGTAATTCATTCCACTCTTTTTCTGTATAGGTATGCAACGCCAAAGCATGAACACCTGCGGACAATTCTGCCGATAATACGCTGTAAACAGAACGATGGCGATTTAGCATACGTTCACCAGCAAATTTATTGCTGATGATTACGACTTTAAAATGGCTTTCAGAACCTATGGGTACATTGTGACGATAACTTTCATCAATGACCTCAAGATATGAGGGATTAAATGCAACCTGTAATTTCTCTTCTATATCCTGATACACCATATCATTCCCCTTAACCACACAGTAGTCATACTGCCAACCATACTAATAATTTTAGTCTATTCTCCATAAGTTATAGCATCAACGCATTAAAATATCTTTTAATCGAATCCCACATCATAAGGTTTTTATATGCGTTTACCCCATCAGAGATATGCCATGATCAAAAGGCAGTGCTATTATTGACGTAATTTATGCTATTGATAAGTATTACTGGATATCCTTATCACTGATGAGAAAATTAACATGTTGAAAAGAATCTTATTCCCACTCATTGCACTTTTTCTTCTTGCAGGCTGTGCAGCTCCCAGCAATACCCTGACCATCGAACCTAAAATTACATTGCCAACAGCAGACCCAACGATGGGTGCGATTACCATCAGTATCAGCGGTGCCGACAATCGTCAGTCTCAGACACTTGCTCAAGTTAACCGCAATGCAAAGCTGGAAATACTGAAACCATCCCGTGATCTGCGCTTTCTACTCCAGGAAATCCTGGAAAAACAGATGACCGCTCGTGGTTATATGATTGGCTCTCCGGCCAATGCCAATCTACAAATTATTGTGAACAATTTATATGCAGACGTTAAAGAAGGTAGCCTGCGCCATAATATTTCAACAAAAGCCGATATTTCCATCATTAGCACAGCGCAAAATGGCAGTAAACAAGTTAAGAATTATCGCACTAGCTATAATGTACAAGGTCCTTTAGGCGCAACTAATGAAAAAATTGCTGATGCAGTTAATACTGTATTATCAGAAGTCATAGCAGATATGGCTCAAGATCCTTCCATCAGCAATTTCATCAAACAAAATGCTCGCTAATTAAAGGATTAATTATTTACTCTGCCCGCCAAGGGCAGGGTCTTGGGAGGCTCATGTCTTATCGTTATCTCACCGTTTTTACCCAACATAACTCACGAATCCTGCTTTTATTCGGCTTTGTTTCTGGTTTACCGCTCGCACTGACTGCCAGCACCCTGCAAGCATGGATGACCGTTGAAGACATTGATCTTAAAACAATTGGCTTCTTTTCACTTGTCGGCCAAGCGTATGTTTTCAAATTTCTTTGGTCCCCTTTTATGGACCGCTTTATCCCCCCTTTTCTTGGACGTCGCCGTGGTTGGCTACTTGTTACACAGTTATTACTTATAGCCAGTATCGCGGCAATGGGCTTTCTCCAGCCATCTCAACATTTATGGTGGCTAGCCACACTGGCGGTAACCGTCGCTTTCTGTTCTGCATCACAGGATATCGTCTTTGATGCTTATAAAGCCGATTTATTGAGTAGCGAAGAGCGGGGTGTAGGTGCTGCCGTTTCGGTACTTGGTTATCGATTAGCCATGTTAGTTTCAGGCGGGTTAGCATTATGGATCGCAGACCGCTATATTGGCTGGCAACACACCTACTGGTTGATGGCTGGACTAATGCTGATTGGCGTCTATGCGACGTTAAAAGCTAGAGAACCTGAGATTGACGCTCTACCACCAAAAACACTCCAGCAAGCTGCAATAGAACCATTAACCGATTTTTTTAATCGCAATAATGCGTGGCTGATACTGCTGTTAATTGTCATGTATAAAATGGGGGATGCCTTTGCTGCCAGCCTAAGTACCCCATTTCTTATCCGTGGTATTGGTTTTGATGCTAGTGAAGTTGGAATGATCAACAAAACTCTGGGATTAACAGCAACTATCGTTGGTGCATTATATGGTGGTTATCTGATGCAACGATGGAGTTTATTCCGCTCTCTCATGATCTTTGGCATTCTTCAAGCGATTTCCAATATTGGATACTGGCTGTTATCCATTACTGACAAAAATATCTACACTATGGGCAGCGCCATTTTTCTGGAAAATATCTGTGGCGGAATGGGAACCGCTGCATTTGTTACCTTACTTATGGCGTTATGTCATAAATCATTCTCTGCAACACAGTTTGCTTTATTATCTGCCTTATCTGCTGTTGGACGCGTCTATGTCGGCCCAATCGCGGGTTGGTTCGTTGAGTTACATGGCTGGCCAAACTTCTATCTATTCTCTATAGCGGCCTCTGTTCCAGGCTTATTGCTGTTATTTATCTGCCGCCAGACTCTGGCTTATACCCAACAAGCTAACGATTTTATGCCACGTACTGAGTTTAGAAATTTCTATCGTCTAGCTCTTGGCTTACTATCATTTGCAAGCATCTTGCTCACGTTCTGGTTACTTACCATCACCACCAATGCTCTTAACTGGACTCATGCACCTTATCTGGCCGAAACATTACTATTATGGGGAGCACAGATTGGTATCACAGGCACCATTCTCGGCAGCTTTCTAGATTATCTCGCATTAAGAAGGAACAAATTGGCTTAAAAGGCGAAAATATTAAGTGACTTTATTAAAGGTTGACGACTGTCAGCCTTTGATATCTCTGCCCTCTTTTTAAATACTTAAGTGATAGCGATCACACTTCAAATAGTCATTTGCCCAAAAATGCTATTTTCGAGTGATTATTTGATTGTTCGATATTCATATCCGCGTAGAATTAGACTACCATTTTAAGGGTTATTTAATATAGCTTTAAAACCCAAAACCTCTTTTCATGGATGCGTTAGAGAAATTTATGAGAACAACCATTCTGGCTACTGCTTTATTCACCACCGTCTCAGTTCCAGCTTATGCTGAATATCAAGGGGGCTTTGCTAATATCAGCATGAACTACCTCGACTGGACTAGCCATACCACACACAAGTCAGGGCAAACCTCTCATAAAGACGACTTTGCCTACCTGGAACTGGAAGGCGGAGCCGGATTTAACTGGGGTGAATTATACGGGTTCTTTGATCTGGAAAATGCTTTCAACAAGCAGCATGCTGAACCAGGGGATAACCAAAGATACACTTTTAAAACAACCGGTCGTTTTTATCTGGCTGATACGGGTTTCAATCTCTATGGTCATGTTTATGGTACTTACTCCCTCCCAGGTACAGCACATGGCGGGAACTTCCATGAGGTAAATACCCTCTATGGTATTGGCTACAATACTGATTTCGCCGGTGTCTGGTTCAAACCGTTTGTTGCGCTGCACTATGTTGACCAAACTTTCTACTCCGGTAATAACGGCTATGTCGTTGGTTGGGTTGCGGGTTACGACTTTCAACTCTGGGAAGAAAAATTCAGCATAACTAACTGGAATGAAATAGAACTTAATCGGAATGAACGCTATGGCAACGGTGGACGGAACGGTACCAATGGTGCAATAGCGTTATGGTGGACACCTCACCAATCCTTCACAACCGGCATTCAATATCGATATGCCGATCATAAACTGGGTGAAGACTTCTGGCAGGATGGGATTGTTTACACTATCAAATATAATTTCTAATTATTGATTTTAATTGTGAGCTACCAAAAGTGGCTCACAATTAATTTAATTCTTAAATAAGATGGCCGCGGTGGAAATTTTTAAAGCAAATTTTTATATTTTTTTCCTCTTCTCTAAAAAATATAAAATAACTTTAATATAAATTCGTATTTCCGCCCTATTTCGTTACAATTAAATAACCTTTTCAAGCTAACTTCTGATTAATCCTCCATTTGCATGTGATCCCATCGACATAAAGGGTAACAACCCCTCAACTAACTATTACAAATGTTTACACTCCAGTAGCCTTACCGTAGAATGCCCGCACTGATGAAACGACAATAGAGCTTTTGTTATTTGGAGTCGTTAGATGAGACTTATGAAATACAATAAAAGTATTGGGATATTGTCAATACTAGCGGCTACTCTTGTGCTGAGTGGCTGCGATATGGTATTGATGAACCCTAAAGGCGCCATCGGCGCTGAACAAAAAACGCTGATACTCACGGCTATTGGCCTGATGCTGATCATCGTTATTCCGGTAATCATCATGGCATTCACTTTTGCCCTGCGTTACCGCGAAGCCAATAGAAGTGCTACCTATCGCCCTAACTGGGCACACTCAAATAAAATTGAGCTGGTAGTATGGACCGTTCCTATCATTATCATTATTATTTTAGCAACCATTACCTGGAAAACAACCCACGAGCTTGACCCATATAAGCCGCTGGTTAGCGATGAAAAACCCGTAACTATTGAAGTCATCTCTCTTGATTGGAAATGGCTATTCGTTTACCCGGAGCAAGGTATTGCTACAGTTAACGAAATTGCTTTTCCTACCGGAGTGCCTATTAACTTCAAAATCACCTCTGATTCCGTGATGAACTCATTCTTCATCCCGCAGTTAGGTGGTCAAATCTATGCAATGGCTGGTATGCAGACTAAACTTCACTTAATTGCCGATGAACCTGGCGTTTATAAAGGTTTGTCCAGTAGCTATAGTGGTCACGGCTTCTCTGGCATGAAATTTACTGCTACCGCTACCGCAGATCGGGAAAGTTTTGAACAATGGGTTCAAAAAGTGAAAGCCTCTCCCAAAACCTTGGATACCATGCAAGCATTTGATGAGTTAGCCAAACAAAGCCAGAATCATCCGGTTGAATACTTCTCAAGCGTTAAACCTAACCTGTATCAAGACATTATTGCCAAATTTATGGGCAACATGAATATGCATGGCGGCCACGGTGCAACAACAGGTCATAACATGAATATGAGCGAAACTGCTCATGCCGGAGTTGAGGAATAAAGTAATGTTGGGAAAATTAACACTTGATGCAATCCCACTGCATGAGCCCATTGTCATGGTTACTCTTGCAGGGATTCTCTTCGCAGGGCTCGCAATTGTCGGAGCCCTGACCTATTTCCGTAAATGGAAATGGCTATGGAGCGAGTGGTTAACCAGCGTTGACCACAAGAAAATCGGTATTATGTACATTATCGTGGCTCTGGTCATGATGCTCCGTGGCTTTGCCGATGCCATCATGATGCGTGGTCAACAGGCTGTCGCCTCTGCGGGTGAAGCAGGTTTCCTGCCTCCGCATCACTATGACCAGATTTTTACCGCCCACGGCGTCATCATGATTTTCTTCATGGCGACACCTTTTGTTGTCGGTCTGATGAACATCGTGGTTCCACTACAGATCGGCGCTCGTGACGTGGCATTCCCATTCCTGAACTCACTGAGCTTCTGGTTTTTCGTCGTCGGCGTTGCACTGATTAACATCTCTCTGGGTGTAGGTGAATTCGCTCAGACCGGCTGGTTAGCTTATCCTCCGCTCTCAGGTATAGAATATAGCCCAGGCGTTGGGGTCGATTATTGGATATGGAGTCTTCAGATATCCGGCATTGGTACCTTGCTGACAGGCGTTAACTTCTTTGCGACGATCCTGCGTATGCGTGCTCCTGGCATGTCCATGATGAAAATGCCTGTATTTTCTTGGGCAGCACTCTGTACTAACGTATTGATCATCGCCGCATTCCCGATTCTGACAGTTACCATTGCCCTGCTAACCTTTGACCGCTACATGGGCACCCATTTCTTCACCAATGATATGGGTGGCAACATGATGATGTACATCAACCTGATATGGGCTTGGGGTCACCCTGAAGTTTACATTCTGGTGTTGCCGGTCTTTGGTGTTTTCTCTGAAGTGACTGCGACGTTCTCGAAAAAACGACTGTTCGGCTATACATCTCTGGTATGGGCAACCATTGCCATTACCGTACTGTCGTTCATTGTATGGCTGCACCACTTCTTTACGATGGGCTCGGGTGCGAACGTTAACGCCTTCTTCGGCATAGCCACCATGATTATCTCGATTCCGACAGGCGTTAAGATCTTCAACTGGCTGTTCACCATGTATCGAGGCCGTATTGAGTATAAAACACCGATGCTGTGGACCGTTGGCTTCATCGTCACCTTCTCTATCGGTGGTATGACTGGCGTTCTGCTGGCAGTTCCAGGCGCAAACTTCGTTCTGCATAACAGCTTGTTCCTGATCGCACACTTCCATAACGTTATTATCGGTGGTGTTGTCTTCGGTTGTTTTGCCGGTACTGCTTACTGGTTCCCGAAAGCTTTCGGTTTCACACTGAACGAAAAATGGGGTATCCGCGCATTCTGGTTCTGGATTATCGGCTTCTTTATCGCCTTTATGCCAGTTTACGCGCTCGGCTTTATGGGGATGACTCGCCGTATTAGCCAAGATATCAACCCTGAATTCCATACTCTACTGGTCGTCTCCGCGATTGGTGTTGCACTGATTGCCGTTGGTATCCTGTGTCAGGTCATTCAGTTCTACGTTAGTATCCGTGACCGTGACCAAAACCGTGACCTGACCGGCGACCCTTGGGGCGGGCGTACTCTGGAGTGGGCAACATCTTCTCCACCACCGTTTTATAACTTTGCTGACGTTCCACATGTGCAAACGCGTGATGCATGGTGGGATATGAAAGAAAAAGGCACAGCTTATAAACGTCCTGCTAAGTATGAAGAAATTCATATGCCTAAAAATGCCGGTGCAGGTGTAATTATTGCTGGCTTCAGCTTGCTGTTTGGTTTCGCCATGATTTGGCATATCTGGTGGCTAGCTATCGCAAGCTTTGCGGGCATGATTATCACTTGGATTGCAAAAAGCTTTGATGAAGATGTTGATTACTACGTACCCGTTGCTGAAGTTGAGCAAATTGAGAATCAACACCATGAACAAATTAGCAAGGCAGGTCTGAACCATGTCAACTGAAACTATGACTAACCACAATCATGCCCACGAGCATCACGGGCACCACGATGCGGGAGCCACTAAAGTATTCGGTTTCTGGGTCTACTTGATGAGTGACTGTATTTTGTTCGCATGTCTATTTGCGACTTATGCAGTACTCGTTAACGGAACCGCAGGCGGCAAATCTGGTAAAGAGATTTTCGACCTCTCTTTCGTATTGGTCGAAACTTTCCTACTGTTATTCAGTAGTATCACTTATGGCTTTGCCATGTTAGGCATGAACAAAGGAAAAGTCGGCCAGGTTAACGCCTGGCTCGGTATGACTTTCCTGTTCGGCCTTGGCTTCGTGGCGATGGAATTGTACGAATTCCATCACCTGATTGTTGACGGCCACGGCCCTGACCGCAGTGCATTCTTGTCCGGATTCTTCGCACTGGTTGCTACTCACGGTATCCACGTTACCTGTGGTCTGGTCTGGATTATCATCATGATAATCCAAGTAACCCGCCGCGGTTTAACTGATGTAAATAAAACCCGTCTGAACTGCCTGAGCTTGTTCTGGCACTTCCTGGATGTGGTATGGATCTGTGTATTTACCGTTGTTTATCTGTTAGGAGCTATGTAATGAGTCATTCCAATACCGCTCATACTGGAGCTAGCCACGGTAGCCTGAAGTCTTATCTGATCGGCTTTGTTCTTTCGGTCATCCTGACAGTGATTCCGTTCTGGATGGTAATGGATGGTTCCGCCTCCCATACGACTATCCTGACAACAGTAGTCGCTCTGGCTGTGGTGCAGATTATTGTTCATTTTATTTACTTCCTGCACATGAACACTTCGTCAGAAGAGCGCTGGAACTTAGTCGCATTGCTGTTCACTATCTTGATTATCGGTATTGTTGTTGTTGGCTCACTATGGATTATGTACAACCTCAACATTAATATGATGGTTGATTAAAGAGCTGCATATATGATTAAGCAATACCTGCAAGTAACTAAACCAGGAATTATTTTCGGCAATTTAATTTCTGTGATCGGTGGTTTTCTACTCGCCTCGAAAGGGGTGATTGATTACCCTTTGTTCATCTCGACTCTGCTCGGTGTTTCACTAGTCGTGGCTTCTGGTTGTGTATTTAACAACTACATTGACCGTGACATCGATCGGATCATGGAAAGAACAAAAAACCGCGTCCTTGTAAAAGGGCTTATTGATCCGAAAATCAGCCTGATTTATGCATCAATACTGGGTATTGCTGGCATAGTGCTGCTCTATGCAGCAGCCAATGCTTTAGCAATGCAATTAGCGATTATCGGTTTTGTCATCTATGTAGGGGTTTACAGCCTCTATATGAAAAGGAAATCTGTTTATGGCACGTTGATCGGCAGTTTGTCCGGTGCTGCACCTCCGGTTATCGGTTATTGTGCAGTAACTGGTCAGTTTGATACGGGCGCGTTGATCCTGTTACTGATTTTCAGCCTGTGGCAAATGCCGCACTCCTACGCCATTGCTATTTTTCGTTTCAAAGATTACCAGGCAGCCAATATTCCTGTACTGCCCGTCATTAAAGGCATATCTGTGGCGAAAAACCACATTATCCTTTATATCCTAGCATTTATGATTGCAACCCTTATGTTAGCCATCAGCGGTTACGCTGGTTACAAATATCTGGTTGTTGCAGCAGCAGTGAGCGTCTGGTGGCTAGGAATGGCGTTATCCGGTTACAAAACTGATAATGACCGCATTTGGGCTCGTAAATTATTTATATTTTCCATTGTGGCAATCACTTCCCTGAGTGTCATGATGTCTATTGACCCACATGTGCCCTCAGAAGCCTTCCTAACTTACGTCCGGTAATTTTCCCTGATGGCAGTGGCTACCCCCTCTGCCATCAGTTTCCTTCCAGCCTGTTATCCACTCTCCTTAACACTTCAATATTATTAATTCAATTAACTATTTACCCCTTATTGAAAACCTATCTACAATGACGCATCAAAATATTTCGAGGTAATCATGAACGATAATAAAATGACGCCACTTGAGCTTCGGGCGACATGGGGCCTAGGTTCAGTTTTTTCTCTGCGAATGCTAGGCATGTTCATGGTTCTTCCTGTATTAACAACCTATGGACTTCATCTAAAAGATGCCACCGAAACACTTATTGGCATCGCCATTGGCATTTATGGTCTAACCCAAGCCATTTTCCAGATCCCTGTTGGCCTGTTTTCTGACAAAATTGGCCGTAAACCCTTAATTGTTGGCGGATTATTGCTATTCATCCTTGGCAGTATTATTGCTGCTCTCAATGACTCCATCTGGGGCATAATAATTGGGCGAGCGTTACAAGGCGCTGGAGCGATATCTGCTGCAATTATGGCGCTACTTTCTGATTTAACCCGTGAACAAAATCGAACTAAAGCGATGGCTTTTATTGGCATTAGCTTCGGAATAACTTTCGCCATCGCCATTGTACTTGGCCCAATCCTTACGAATGCCATTGGATTAAATGGCCTATTTTGGGGAATTACCATTCTGGCCGGTAGTGGCATTCTGATAACATTATTTGCTGTTCCTTCCACCGATAAACATATTATTAACCGTGAATCAGGCATTGTTCGTCACAGTTTCAGTAAGGTTCTGGCTGATAGCCAGTTGCTAAAACTTAACTTTAGCATTCTCAGTTTGCACACTTTGTTAATGGCAAGTTTTGTCGCCCTTCCTTTGGTGATGCAACAAGCGGGGCTCCCTACCCAACAACACTGGAAGGTTTATCTGATCACTATGCTAGTTTCATTCTTATCTGTTTTACCTTTCATTATTTACGCAGAAAAAAAGCGCCGCATGAAACAAGTGTTTTCACTGTGTATCACGATGCTGCTGATTGCTGAAATTGTATTGTGGGCGGCCGGACATCACTTATGGGTGATTTTTATCGGCACACAAATTTTCTTTATTGCTTTCAATGTAATGGAAGCTATCCTGCCATCACTTATCAGTAAAGAAGCACCAGCGGGTTATAAAGGTACAGCAATGGGTATCTACTCCACCAGCCAATTTTTAGGTGTCGCTTTAGGGGGTGGTCTCGGTGGTTGGTTATATGAATTAAAAGGAGCACCGCTGGTATTTGCGGCAGGTATCGTTCTGACAATCATTTGGCTCATTATTAGCATAACAATGAAACAACCTCCTTATGTCAGCAGCATCAGAATTTTTCTACCAGAAAATATAGTCAATAAAGCATTGCTGGAACAAAAAATTCTTGTTCAGCCAGGCGTTTGCGATGTCGTTATTGTTCCGGAGGAGCATAGTGCTTACATAAAAGTAGATACTAAGCTGACAAGCAGAGCACAACTTGAACAATTGATAGCTAATAATAACACGATAGATTAAATATCAAACCAGATCACCCCTACTCACTCCGATTCGATATTAAGGGAAACTGGGATAGAGGTATTCCTAGTCAGAATGCATCATAAATTAAAAATAACAATAAAAACAATATGTTATATACAAATAAATCACAAAATAAAAAAATATGCACACACATATGTACAAACCGAAAAAGCACTTAGGTATGAAGCGTAGTACATCATTAAGAGGAAAAGGAAGAGGGAGGGTAGATTATGAAGCCGGACTAACCGGCTTCGTTGTTCTGCCTGCACGGCAGTGTACTTGCTCTTCAAAAATCAGAATTTCTAAGCTACTTGTACAGTAGTTAGTTAATGCTAAACACATTTAAAGTCATTAGTCAACAATCACTTCGGCACTTCCGGCCATTCTACGTCAGGCGCTTGATTAACATCTACACGCGTAAGCAATACTCTGTACTTTTTCCATTCGAGTAGAGCGGCTTTCTCTGAGTCTGTAGCGACTTCTAAATCAACAGAGTCTTGTAGCAATGAGAGTGTTTCATTTGCTTGTTGTAGCAGTGCTGCTTGTTGTTGCTTAGCTTCATTAATCTGATGGGATTTGAGAAGGTCTTTATCAACTACCCATTCTTTACCATCCCACTTATCGAAATCTGTGGGGGGTTTCTTGAACGTCAGGGTATCCGGCAGTTCACCGATTTCAGTGACTTCTTGCGGAGCGCGAGTTAACGTGTCGTAAGCTGTTTTGCCACGGTAATCCGGGAGGATTTGCCAGCACTTACCGTCTTCACTGCGACAAACGGCCACATCGTGAGAATCGGGAAGTTCTGGCGCATCGGGATAAGCACCGGCTGATAGACTGACACCGAGCATCACATACTCAATATCTGAAACTGTGAATTCTCTCGTTATCTGATTCGAGTGATAAACCTTTATCCAGCCTGCCTGAATTGCTAATCCGTCTTTACCCAATACAGCGGTTTCATGTTCTAAAGAGTATTTTTGTTCTGTCATTATGCTGCTCTCACTATGTAGTTAAATGCGACGTTGCGGGGGCGGGTTTCTGCGCCGACAGCGCCATTATTTGTAAATCCTTGATAATCACTACCGTTGTTCGTGAACGGTAAAGTTTGCTTTCCGTCATCATTATACGAACCGGGATACCCCGCCCGATTTGTTACGCCGAATTGCCCTTGTCCGCGGCCGCCGTGACCACCAAGATGCTGGTGCCACTGAACTTGCTGTGGCTGCCATGACCCGCACACCCGCCCCGGATCTACCCCTCTACTATCATCCCATCCCCGGATAAACTCGCCCCTTAAATCGGGTACTCTACCGGCAGGATAAGCTTCTGCTAGCTTTGGGTATAAAGACTTATCGAATGATTGACCGTTGCATGTTAAGTAACCCACAGGAGTGTATCGGTGGGGGTATGGGAGCGGGACGCCGACAGGGCAACCACCCATTGCACCGCCAGCCACAGTTCCATTCGAGTTTAAAAAATACGCATATAAAAGTCCGTTCGCTGTGATGTATATTTGACCCACATCTGAAGACTGCCCGATATTGATCCCTTTTGCCCAATATGCACCTCTTTCACCAGAAAACGGTCCGATAAATCCTCGGCCGGGGATGCTGTTAACTGAAATAGCGGCGGGGAAAGCCCCCACATCCCCCGCATTCAAACTGATATCCCCGGTCAGCGCCTTGCCGTTCACTTTCCGGCTACCCGGTACCGCTCCCTGAGCCAACTCCACCGTCTCCACCAATCCGAGGTTTTTCACAAACGCGTTTTTGTCGGGAATGTCGGCGCCGTTTTGGGATTTGGCAAGTTTGGTGTTGGCATTATCATTTACATCAGAAACTAGCTTCTGAGTGGCAGCAAGGGTATTACTGTTGCCTGTTTTGTCTGTGAGCTGGGTGATGCCTTTTTCTATCAGAGAAGCATCACGCATCTCAGGCAGCGCATTTTTAATTGCTAAAGCCATGCTATTTTTCAGAGCATCGATATTCCCGTTATCCAGAACATCATTACCCGATTCTTTTGCAATAAAATCCGCCAAGATATGCGTAATAATAGATGACTGGCGCCACGCTTTATTTAATTCACGAGATTTAGCAACACCCGCACTAAATCCATTAACACGCGCTGCTAATGCCGCGTACTCCTCATTCGACAATACATTAGCGCCCTCGGCAATACCAAAGGTTAAAAATTCATTCTTAGCCATTAATTTTACTCTCAATTTAATAGAATGGGCCAACCGCCTATATCAAATCCGGCGATATATTTACTGTATGAATCAAAACCAAAAATAACTCCCCGATTTTCCGAGTTGGTATAATTATTAACTCTGACTGCTCCGGGCTTAATATTTAAATATCCTTGCTGAATAACTGCTTTCACAACTTCGGGTACAACTCCACCGGTAACATAAACATCCATCGACATATCTTGGTTATCAACGAAGAATATTAATACTGACTCATCAGGAATAACGCCCTGATAAATTTCAGCCAGCATTTCATTTGTACCGTCCCAGTGATTAGCCCTTATTTTAGAACGCAATATAGTTCGGTAAGTTTCATCATCTAATTCAGTAAAACCAGAGTCAGAGTCATATTGTCGTTTCCAGCTCCCTTCATCAAAGCCAACTCCCTCGATATCTAAAGCGAAATACACGCCAACGATAGGAGTTTTAACATATCGCGAAAGTCCAATCCATTCCCCCACTGCATCTAATTGAACCCCTACCGCTTCATCAATCGAAAACTGACTGTTCAGGAGCTGAACGGCATCTGAAATATTAGATAATGGTCGGGTAATTAAATCAATGTGAGTAACAAATTTATTTGCGGTTCTGTGCTGAGGAGTAATCAGTGATAAATAATCTCTCATCTTCACCTCGCTATCAATTTAATATGTTCCGGTTTACATGTAACAGCTTCATCAAATGTCACAATTAAATTACTCGGTGATACATCATCCGCCGACCTGCCGATTTGTATTTCAAAAATATCATAAGTCAAGCCTTCCTCGTCACGTAAATTGGCGGGAGAAAATAAACGGCTTAAATAAACATTATCCCCAATTAATTGCGCGTCGATATAACTTGCAATCGCTGATCGAATTCTATCGCCGACTAAAGTTGTATATCCCTCAAACGCGGTAAGTGTTATTTCAACGAAGACAGGCACGTCTTTCGGGCGTGAAAAGTGAATCGGATGCAGAATACCATAACTATCGGCCACCTTTATTTCAGTATCGCCATAGGTTCCCGCACCGGGGCCTTTTTTGGTTTCAATAGTCTGGGCGATTAACTTAGCGTCACCACCATCGACTATCATTGCTATAGAATGAGGCGGAATGCCGTTGTTGTCCGTCACGTTAGTATCGTTCTCAAACCCACGTCGTCGAACAACACCCGGTATTAAGCTGATGGCGCCTTGAATTCCGTCAAGTACCGTCCGAGACGGTAACGCGACGGATTTCCGTTGCCGTTCTCTCAATGCGGTATCACTCTCAATCGGCTGGCCGGGTGTTGCTGCCGAAGGGTTTGTTACACTCTGCCAGCCCTGAGTTGGTGTGCCGATAATAGAAAGATCTCCAACCAGTGCTGTGACATTGCCCTTTGTTTGGCATGTAGCAGTGGCGATAACAAAGCCATGTATGCCTATAGACACGGTACCCGGTAAGCTCCAGCTATAGCCATTGATATCACGGACAACACCGTTTTTTACTGTGGTCCCAACGGTACCAATGAGTTTAATGTCTACTGTCGAATACGTGGATGCATGTCGAGCTATCCCGTTAATTTTCACGTTGTTAGATAGTGCTGCGCCGGTAGCTGACGCAGGGCTAAACGAGTTATAAGCAGCAATCACAGCATTATTCGCATCGTGTATCGCGAGTGCATAAATCGCTATCATCTGGCCGTCTTTGCTATCGGGATCTAAATAAGCGTCAGTACCATAGATTTGACGGAAATATTCCGAGAGCTTATTCAAAATGGTCTGGTAATCAGGCGCACTGATGCCCGAAGCTGTCACAGTTGCGGCCAGCCCCAAAGTGTCAAGATTTAACATTATGCCTCGCTTGTTACCGTTGCTTGCCCGTAAATGGTATCAATTGTTGCTGTGAAGGTGAGACGGCGTGTCGTACCGTCATTGCGAGTGTCAAATGAGAGAATGGATTTAACGCCTTTCGTTTTTAAGATTCGGTCACGAACGGCAAGGATATAAACATCTGATCGTTGTTTTCCCAAAACTGACTGTACGTATGGCGTACCTTCTTTCATATCCAGGAACCAATCCCCGCGCCACAATGCCAGCCGGGTTTTTACTGCCAGCGCAACCGCTTCTGGGGAATTAATCAGAAACGTATTATCCCCCTGGCCGAAACTGTAATCTCCGTCCGGATCTTCTCTTCTGTATCTCATTGAGGTTTCCCCGTCTTATTGCCACCCGATTGCACGCCACTATGGACATGGTTTTTCAGGCTAATCCCTGCTGCTGTCACATCGTTATTCACGGTGACCGGACCTTGCATCGTTGCAGTTCCGCCACCAGCCCCCATCCCCTGCGATAAGTTGCCGTTAATGGTGACGTTGCCGTTCAGAGTGATTTCAGGTGAAGTGATTTCAGTACCGCCGTTTGCCGTGGCGGTAAGTTTTGCCGGTGTAATCACCGTGATGTTATGGCTGTTGGGATCGAGTTCGATATACGCCGCGCCATCATCACTTCTTAGCTGCGCGGTGTTTGTGCTAACCCCTGAAATTTTCTTTGCCTGAGATTGTGGACCAACAATTGCAAAAGTATCGGATAAACTGTGCTGGCGTTCATCTGCCGGTTCTTGTACGCCTCCCGATTGCCACCAGAAATCAATACAGCGATCAGCAAATACCACCAGGCATTCATCACCCGCTTTTACCGGGAAAGTTAGCGTCACGCCGCCGCCCCTTGGGAATATAACGGGCACATCTACAAGCAAGGGTAAGGATACTGATGTTTTTTTATCGTCTTTATCAGTTGTGCCACTTTTAATCGCAGGCTGAACAACGCACGTTACTGCTTCGGCATTAAAGGATTGAATAATGCCCGGTATCGCTACTCTAAGCTGAGAAGAAAGCGAATGATTGATGGCTTTCAGGGTTTCGGATAAATCGCCGGTTCTGGATTCTGTTGAGACTGGCATTGGGGAAACTCCATAAAAAAACCCGCGCGGGGCGGGTCTCTGTTTTTTTTTCTTGGTAAAATGGCTCATGCGCTTACATGGTTAAGCAATTTCAATTCTTGCTCACTTAAGCACTGGAAAGAATCTTCTACCATGCGAATAAGTCTACTCATGAGCTTATCAATACGTGCATGGGCATCCGGTATCACCACGGCTATAACCTGATAATGATTTTCGTAGTACCAGTGTTGGGCATAAACCAGATAATTGTCACTTTTTCTGTTATGTAACATCACTTTTGCCGGCCACGGTTTTTCATTCAGTGGAAGTATGTGTAACTTCCATAACCCAGACTCCATAGCCTTCATGTTACGCTCAAAGCGTCCTTGGCACCCAAGCCAACCCGAAACCTCTTCCGCATCACTCAGATATTTAGCTAACATGGCGGCGTAATCATAAGCGGCTGTGTTAAAAAGCAGATCTTCTGCTACGCTGACATAAACCATGCCTAACCCCATGCAGGCAATGGGATACCCAGCTTTTTATGCGAGAGGTTCACCAATTCTTTGTAACTTTCCACATCAGCTTTCGGCGTGTGCTCACTCGCATTAACGGGTAGATATTGCTTTAGCGTTGCTGCAATACGCAATAAAACATTTCTGTTGTTTGCAAAAATCCTCAGTGCTCCCTGAGAATGTGTTTGGAATAACTTGACGTGCGATCCCCATGCGGGGGAAGACTCCGCAAGAATATAGCTTAATTTCAGGAGATGAAGTTGACTCGTCACGATTTTTGCAGCGAATTCATAGCGTTCAACTACATCACAAATATCTATACCGGGTTCGATCCCGTCACGGTCAATAGTTTCAAGTAATTCAATGCCAATTTGGGCATTCTCTTTCAGGTAGGCAAGCGCCATTTTAGATTCAGAGAAATATGACATAGCCTCTTGAGCGGTCAGTATCTTTTGCCCTGATCTATCCTGTACCAATTGCGTAATCGGCGCAGAAAGATACTCTGGCAATTTTGCTAACTGATTAGTATCAGGGAGCGGCGTTAGCAACATTACTAACGTTGTCATTCCTACAGCCATGTGAACCCCCTTTGGTATGTAAAACAGTACAAAGAAGTACAGTATACTCGCTTCCCGTACCGCCGATAAGCTTATAATTAATCCGCCACCTTCTTACGCATCGACATTCATTACTCTGCATACTTGCTTATCAAAGTACAATCAGATTTACTAAGAGAGTTTATTTCTGCAACATCAGGAATTGAGCACGCTAATTTTAAATTTCTCATACCTAATCTTGCGTAATCGTACCCATTTTCCATAACTAATTTATTGGTTAATGAAACTATCTTATCCGCGGGTGTATCTCTTCTCATTGCTTCCTGGGTAGCAAAGCTTTCTGCTTGATCCTGTATGGCATTTTTAGTGAAAATATTCTCACTCAACTCAGGATAATCATTAAAAAAATCATTTAAACTCTTACTCTTCGCCGGAAATGCTATAATCATCAAAGATATTGATATAAAAAATAAGCTACGCATAGTGCCCCATTATTTTAATACACACGTCAAATATCCCTCTGGCAGTGCTTACATATTTTGGCTTTTTTCTTGACCAATTCAGCACAATACGGACAATCTCTTAGAGAATCTTCATCCTCGGTTATCACTGAGTCTATTTCCTGTTTGGTTAACGCCCAAGCCATACAGCCTAACCACCCGATAATAGTCCATCCTACTATGATGTTCACAAAAGCAACAAAGTAAATGTGCTTATGCATCCGGCGTGATGCAACGTAAGTTGGTGCAAAATATATAAACAAAAAAGTTATTGCCAGAGCAAGGTTTACAAAACCATCCATAACTCAGTCGCCTTTAATCCGCCACTTTCTTACAAGGAAACGAACCAATAATTTTCGGTGCGTCCATAGCGTTTTGGAGCAATTGGACATTCAGCCATGCTTTACCGTTGCGCTTGATAAACTGGAAGCCGTACATGTTGCCGTCGCGGGCAGGCATGAGGCCCATGTCTGTTTTAGTGTTTGCATAATCGCCTTGTTCTTTAATAAAAGCGATTTTTTGGGAGGTTACTTTTTCCCCATTCACTCGAATCATTCCATCATTATCATTTACAGATATATGATAACCAGAACATTGAAATGCTGCATTTGCTGTTGATATTGCTCCCGTAAGAGCAATCATAGTTAATATTAAAGTATTTAATTTCATTGCAATTAATTCGTTTTATTGAGATTAGAAGATGACCATAAATCAGCCGCCCCACGCGCCTCACACATCATCTCTTGATACCACGCATTGCCTCTTGTATCCCCAGTATACATAATGCCTCTGACGATATATACACCATCGGTAGCAATGCTCGCTGGAGGATTAGGCACCCCATTTACATAAAGGTTCCCGTTATCGTTTTCATCGGTTAGTCGCCCGCCAGACATTTGTATGTCGGAATTAGGTAGGGACGTTCTATATACCGAGCCTTCGTCTAACTGAATTAACCCATTTACCCGGATATTCGGATTAATCAAACACCTGACATTCACGCCCGCCCCGATAGTCTGTTGCGGCATGCCAATTAATCCGGTCCGGCTGTTTAACACCACAACATCGTGCACGGCCATTTCCTCAGAAATCATCTCCACTTTACCGTCTACAAATTGCCATTTTGCATTGCACTGCTGCGCGATATTGTCTAATACATATCGTGTTTTTTCAAAAAACGCTTTTCCACGAGGAAAAACAGTATCCGGCATTTTGGGTTTTGCCCCTGCGGTAATACCGTAAGGCTCCAGACTGCGCAAAGCGAGGTTATAGACATCATTCAGGGTATATCCCGCCGCTACCGTTTGATTGACGAAAGCATAAATAAAGGCTTCATTACCGTCACACGCCTGAATTTGGGTATACGTATCAGTGGGGTTATCGCGCCCGGTCATCGTATAGCGAATATCCCCGCTAAAGATTTCACCATAGTTTTTGCCGTCACGCTGTCCGGTCGTACCCGGTTCAACGGTGCGGGCTTTGCCGACTTCGCTCTCAGGAACTGTAGGGGTCACACCATCATAGCCCACGATAATTTTTATCTTCGAAAACTCGCTACCTAATATGCGATTACTGGTATTTTTGGAAAGATTGTAAATCTTTAACGTCGCAACGCGTGGATTGCTAATATTGAACCACTCAATATTAAATATGACTCTAAAGTCAGATAAGACGATTCCTTTACCCTGATCATCTAACAACATTAATTCAAAATGACGTAACCAGTTCTGACTCATGTTTTTACCTCTGTACAAAATATAAATGACCAGATAACCCAAGATTTGTGCTTGTCGGGTATTCAGCGCTGTCTGCATCATTGGCAATAACTAACATGCCGTTGATCCCCAAATACGGGTATTGTTCTAATAAGTTAATACCGGGTATTAACAGCGCCCCAGTCAGCAAATCTGCGCCTGATTTATCCTGAATATCCATTACCCAACCGGCGCTGTCTCGGTAAATCAGGCGCATCTTGACGTTAATATCACCGAGCTTTATTGCAAAAAATTGGTTGCTCGCTGTCAGTGGGATTTCTGATACTTGCATCAGCCGCCTCCTTTTATGTAGCTTCTAAATGCATTAACGGCACCCTCTTTTATTTCTGATAAAACAGACTCGTTGACTGGCTTTAATGTTTTTGTGCCGGAATTCTCCACGGCTGACGTAGACACCCCGGTTTTCATGACCTCTTTTTGAGCAACTTGTACTTTCTGCGTCGAGGTAATAATCACTTCGCGCAATGTCAGCGTGCACAACAATACGTTTTCACTGTGTCGGTCCGTGGTGACTTCAATCGCTTTGATCAACATGTTTTCATAAGTGCGTTTGCCAGTAATGACGTTAAATGGCTCACGCAGTTCTTGAAGGTCCAGGATTTTCTGATAGGTTTCTTTTGGGCTAAGTCCCATACTCAACCCAATCTTTGACGTATCAACAAAATCAAGCAGCGAACCACCGCCAGCAAAGCCCAATTCCATTGTGATTTCAGCGGGCTTTTTGTAGGCATGGTCACTGACCGCCGCACCGATTTCCACGGGGTGCTCTGTGATTTCCAGTGCATCCGTGTGTTTTTCAGCGATAACGACACTTGGCACAAGTAACATACTTTCAGTACCAAACTTACGGGTTTGCTGCTGAAAAATCGCGGATAAAATATCCATTAACTCACCTGCTGTATCAGACGGGCATTTACGCCATTTTGCCGACTCGCGATTTCATCCGCCGTTGCCTTAGCGTCGGTTGCGCCATGAACGGTAATGTTAGTCGTTTGCTGAACGCTGCCGCTTCCGGCCATCGCGGCTTTACCAATCAGTTCACTAGAATAGGGATTGCGGCCGTTTTCGCGCTGAATGATGCCGTTCATCATCGCCATCAGAGTTTGCGGGTCCTGTAAATTTAACTGTGCGTTCGGATCAACACCGAGCCACTTAGTAAGGAAAGCAATGTAACCTTCGGTATCGTTTTCCTCCGGGGGCGCATATTTCGTGATAATGTCGCGTATCGTTATGAGTCCACGACTGGCGTATAACGTTAACTGGCGTGAAAGTGCTCGCAAGCCGTCAAACGCGGTTTCAAACCGGGCAAAACGCCCCTCTCCATTTTCCCTTGTCGCGCCTCGTTGCCCGGCAAAATTCAAGTTGCCGGGGTTATTGTTACGCAATCCTCTTTCATTATATTCAGGTGAGGGGGGCGGCGTGGGTGCGCCGGGCATGCCGGGGATATCCGCAGTGACAGGGTTGGGTAAGCCGCCTTGATGCTTATTGGCCCAACTGTTGTCGATACCTAACCATTGACCGAAATCCCCGATCCCTCTTTTTATCTGACGAGTGTTGTAGTCCCACGAGGATTCTACATTTTGTTTGATGTTATCCCAGTCACTGTACAGATATCCACCATAGGCCACCAGCCCCAGCAGTGGAGCAAGGCGGGCCATCAGTGGTGCTAACGCAGCGGACACTTTCGCGAATCCCGCAAGCATCTTCACAGCCCAGGTAGTTGCAACAACTCCACCCAGAATTAGGAAAGCATTTTTCCAGCCGCCGATACCGTCAACACCTTTCTTAATCCAGTTCCCTACTGTTTTGAAGGCATCGACCGCGCGGTCGATATCTTTTTCCCACTTGCTCCAGTCAATTAAACTTTTGCCGCCTTCTTTCCATGTCTTATAGTCATCGTAGAGCAGGAGAAGCGCACCGATTAACACGGTGATCATGCCGATGGGTGACATTAAAAAGGCGCTGTTCAACAGACGCCAGGCAACAACAATCGCCCCGAACATGGCAATCAGCATTTTGCTGCTTTCATCCAGCCCCTTCCACCAGTTAATAATCTCCCCGACGCCCTGTACGACTCGGTAAACCATTCTGGAAAATACATCGGCAAACCACAAAATGCCTTTGATAATCTTAGTGAGTGTGGCCTCTATCTTAGGGAAGTTATCAAGAATACGCTGACGTAAAGAATCGAAAGAACCCGCCAGACCATTAGCGAGATTAGCGCCAATCTTATCGCGTAAGATACCCACCACCGCGTTAAAGCCGTGTAACGCGGTGGTGAATTTATTCGCCTGTTGCGCCGCTTTATCGGCATTGAACCCGGTTTTCTGCAACATCATCTGATAGTCAGCAGTGAAACCCGCTAACCCACGCCGCATGGTCATCAGCGTATTTTCATCAATGCCCAACATCTGGGCATATTGATTGGCCCGGTAGTAAGGCATATTACTAAGCTTTTGGCCGACACCCGCCAGTATGCTGGCAGCATCACGCATCTGGCCTGACGAGTCGCGAGTTTGCACCCCAAGCCGGTTAAGCCAGCCTTCCGCACCGGGATTATTGCGCATAAACCGCGCCATGTTTTCCAGTGCACTTTGTGCGGCTTCGGCGCTGCCTCCCATCTGTTGCACGGCGTAACCCAGGGCTTTAATGCCGGCAACTGTGGCACCGGTTCTCTGTGACTGCCAGTAAAGCTTATCTAAGCCCGCTGCAATTTTAGTGGTAAAACCGACGATAGTGAGTGCCGCCCCTTCAACAGCAGCACCCACTTTTAACACGTTGGCAGTGACACCTTTTAACACCGCATCAAATTTACCTCTCCCTTTTTCGTCTACATTAAAACCGAGGCTAATAAGGTAGTCTTTAATTGTGTCAATATTACCGCTCATGGGCATCTCTCCAGCGTGCTATCCGGGCCTCGTTATCGTCTTCCAAATCGAGGTAATCATTCATTAATGCGATATCGGCCAAATCAACCATCCCACTTTTGATCTCACCCATTGAGACCATTCCCTTTCTTATAGGACGCATAATGAACTCTTCGCCGTTCGGCAAAGTGTCAAGTACTAAGCCGCTGGCGGGAACGGCGTCTCGGCGGCGGGGAGTGCGTGCAAAAAATTTCCCAGCGAATCCCCGATTACACGTGCCACAAGCTGTAACAGTGTCGGCAGGTCTATGTCATCGAAATGCAAGACTCCTTGGGAGAATACGGCTGTCCATCCCTTACCGTGCTGACGGGAAACAACGGACAAACAGGGGTAAAGGATCGCGTTGCAATCTTCGTCGCTTAAGTCACTAACCGCTTGTGCGATTTTAGGCAGCGCCTTCTCTAAAGCCCCTTCCATATTTTTGTCTTGGGCCATCGTCTGTACGGCGCGAATATCTGATACCAGCCCGGCAAGAACGGGGAGTAACTTACGGGATACTTTGAGCTGATCGAACACGTTCAGCTTTGCCGTACGGTATTGAATACCATTAACTTCAAATTCCATCAGAACTCTCCTAATACCTGGTCTATTTTGATGCAGTCAAACACCCACGCGACGGTACCGCCATCTTTGGCATTGGTGTAATCCGGTTGTTTCTGAAATGCACAACCCCGCGCTGTCGTGACTTCGCCAGAAACCCGGTTACGTATCAAAAAGACGTTATTCCCCCATGTTCCTGATGACTGCGATTGCGCGTTGTAAGCCAGTGAGAGTTTTTTATTCGTCGGTGAAGTTTTCAGCAAGTTCACTGTGATAGAGCCGGATTTTCCCGCATGTAATGAATGCATCCCTTCACCATCTGCGCCGATGGTCATCGTGTTCTTGGCTTCGGTCATCGTGATTGTGATCCCTTCCCCCGAAGTTGCCGAACCATACCCAACATCAATAACCCCGGTCGGACCGGTCAGGGATGCGGATACATCCATAAATGAATAGGTAGCCATTTATCAACCCTTATCTGTTTACATTAATAATGACATCAGCATAGTGAACAGCACCTGCTAATTTGATTGCACACTGAATAACCGGTGCTTTTCGGGCTTCTCTATCAGCCTGTGCCTGCGTTGCAATTGGCGGTGCGTAGACGTAATACCCTTTGGTTAAGGTATCGCCCGGTTGGATCTGTCCAATCTGTCCGCCGTTCCAAACACCGGGAGCCACCAGCCCGTTTGTTACCGCCTGATCAAGGGATTGCTCAACATTGGTCAGTAAACGCGTAACGCCTGCGTCAGTTTGGGGGATCTTGCTGGTACTGGTGTAAAGCAGGTTATAAAGATTGTTCTGAACGTAGTTCTGTAACCAGTCCAGACCGTGGCGCTCATCAATGAAATCCCCGTTCGCCATAACCCCTTCTTGAATAATGGCTGTATCATTGTTGTAGTTAACAAAAACATTGCCGTTTTTCTTCTTCAAAGCGTTGGCTTGGGTTGCTGTCAGGCTTTCCGCCGTCACAGCCGGTTCCTGTTTAAATTTCAGGGTAATGGTGGTGTTATTGCCCTTGAAATTGACGGTAAACATTCGCCCCATCAGAGAAGCCACGGTATACGGTTTACCCGATGAATATTGCCAGAGCGTACGTTGATAGTTGCCAGCTTTCAGTTGTGATCCGATATCGGTATCAACATCAGTGTCCAATGCCTCTGTTTTCTGCGCTGTATGTCCATAGATACGGGAAACAGATGCGGACTCAATGTAATCAGCAACAGAGAGAACATCATCGTCCGTCAGTGTAGTATCGGCAACCACCAGTCCGTACCAGCCACCGGATACCGATCCCAATGTCGCTACTGCTTCAGCAAGGGTTTCTGCCTTGGCCGGTTCGATAGCGGTAGCGCCTGATACTTTGTCCAGTTTTAACAGGTCACCAATATAAGTTCCGGTAGTCGCTGATGAGACATAACCTATCGAGCCTGATGCTTGCAACGAAATAACAAAACGTGATGCATTCCACGTCACTGAACACTCTCTCAGCTTTTCCGCTACCCGTTGAGCGACGCCATTAAGATTGGTCTCTTTACTGAAATCAATGCCGTTGTATACCGTTTCTTTACCGTTAATCGTTAACTTAAAAGAACCATCCGTGATAGTAGTAAAGTTGCTGATGGCTTGTTGTTGCTTAGTCAGTATTGCGCCTCTTAAAGCGGCAAATGCCCGATCTTTTACCCACCGACCAATATGTAAATCAACGGGACGGGGTGACTGAGAATAATAAAGCGCCGCCGCCTGATATTCTGGTGTATCTAACCCAAAATCAGCCCCAACACCATCGATATCGGAATACAAGCGTAGCCGCTCATGGGTATCAATCACATGACTGGCGCCCACTATCAGCAATGAACCAAAGTTTCGGGATTGCGCGGCACGCGGGGCCATGTTTATCGTGACATTGACGATATTTGAAACAGGTAATCCCTGCATAATTTAATCTCCAAAGAATTTAACCGGCGCTTCCACCAGTGATTTAACACCGTATTCACGCGCCACTTTTCGCCGCAAGGTGATCGTCATGTCATAACGACGCACCCACTGGTTGTTAATGAGTTCGGGAACAGAAAAGATACGGCCGTAGTTGCTGAGTGACAGACCAAATTGATTTAATTCAGCGTTGTTCTGACTGAGCGTGATCCCGTCGCGAAATTGTGTGCAATGGCGCTGCCCTGCTGGACCGTAAAACGAGATAAGACATTCGATTTTCTCATGACGCCACAAATCGGTGCTTTCATCCGTCTGATTAACGAAAGCGGGATTATCATCGGAAACTATCGACGAGATCCCGAAAGCGCACCAGTTAGCATTGTGACTAGGGAAGACGCGTGTTTCATCGTTCGGTTGCCATTTCGGAAACATCATTTTCCCCGGTAAACCGCTAACTGAACTCATCCAGCGAGACAGCTTTCGCTCTACCTCGCGGTCATAGTCCGGGGCTGACACCGGTGTAAGCCAGCCCGGTTGTGTACTATTATTCAATAGGAATTCCCCCATCGAACGGCAATAGCTCACAATGGGCTTGAACAAAACCCGCGCCGTAAGCCGTATAAGGATCAACCGATTTAACCAAATAATCCCGGTTTTGATACGTGACAACATCGCCCGTTTTATCAGTTTCACCCGCAATCAGCCGCGTGGTTGTGATAATCAGAATATTACCGCTGACGACTTGCCCGGACATCCTTATTTGGGCCTCAAGAGAACTATCAACTGTCACCACTCCGGCAAAACCTTGAGTGGTTTTTTCCGAAGTAGCAAACCCATCATCATCAACAACGACGGTGCGCCGGGTATATTTCAGTGTCGTATCGCAGAAATCGGGATCAAATAAAACATCAGTGACATCAAGAAACGGCATTTTTATTCCTCACTACATAGTTGATAGAGCGCAAGAGATAGCCATGAGCATAAAGCGGCTTATCCCCCGGTATTCCCTGCCTGCGCCGAGCCTCTTTTGTCGCATCAGAAATGGGAGCCAGTCGATCACCGTCACCGATCACTTTCTTTGCCCCGTCACGCGCAATTTGTCCCGCTTTTTCCAACTCACGGATAGCCGCGTCCTGCTTACCTTCAAGAGCAAGCTCTGCCGCCGCTTTTAAATGTAAGGCTGTGCGGTCCCTGGTATCATCAATACCGAGTTCAAGAAAAGGGCGCGGAGGAAGCGTTACCGTTTTTCCACCCAGTTTCACGGTTGCCCCTGTGGATTGCAGATAGCCGATTTCCGCGTTGTTCAGGCTTTCCCCGTCTTCACGCGCGGCTTTATCTGCCGGAATACCTACCAATACGTCCATACCTGATAGCTTTTTGAGGGATTCCAGCACTGACGTTGCATTGTCTTTTCTGACCGTCAAACCACTTTTCATAACAATTGCCTCCCACCAGCCCCGAACATCGACCACCACCAAAAGAACTCGCGCCCGTACGCCGTATTATTCCAGAATCCGGCATCAGGATTAATGATGCCCGACACATCATAACTAGCACCGACTTTATCGACGGATTTTGACGTCGCTACCCCACCAGCGGCAGTATTTACCCTGCCGCTGATAGAGGCACCCATAACAGCCTTCCCTCTCAGCTCGACGTAATGCGCCGTGAACAGTTCAGCCAGATAGACGAACTGATCGCCGTGAACAGTCTGATCGAGCAGATTATCCGCCTGACCGAGATAGAAATTGATTGCTGTATCGGGGTAGTGGGTTTTGTCGGAAAATTCGGGAAAGTCGGTGCGGAATTGATCAACTGTCGGAAGAAGACTGTTTTTTGTCACTGCCAGCCCTCCCCCTTTTGTCGTCCTGCTCCTCAACAGGATTATCCAACGCTTGCGCATAGGAAGGAAAAGCCCAGTGTTTCGCCACTTCATCCGAGAACGATTTAATACCCGGCGAAAGCACCGCCTCGCGGCCATCAGGAAAACTTAGTGTAACGCTACCTGTAACCATATATCGTTTCATATCAACCTCAGTAAGCGGGACTAACCCGCTATTAATCAAGCTACAGGGATATCCAGATAGGCAATAGTATTCGCGTACGGCACTTCGACTTGCCCCAAGCGTCCGTAGTAGGTGGTCAATTGGTACAAACCGCGAGGCTCTAATGGCGTGTTCAACAAAGGAACTAACGGGAAGCGGATATATTTCTCTTCCTGTGTATACGCTACGATACGATGTGCGCCACGCGCACCGCGTTTAGACGCCCATTTCATGGAGACAATCTCAAGCGGCTCGCCGTTCTCTTGAAAAGCAATGGTGTTAATCTTGATGTACTCCAGTACTGAGATATTTCCCGCGTCTGAAACCTTCTTGCTGACTAACAGACCGAACAACTCAGGCGCTAACCCGATTTTGCGCGGGCATACCGCATAACCCGACGCCAGCCAGGCATCCGTCAGCAAAATGTTGATATCAGCAACGATATCGTCAGGGGAAGTTGCTTTCGTCCACGCGGCGGCGGCGGCGCGAGGGGTGACTTGAGACAAGTTAAGTAACCCGGTCATTTCTAACTCGGCATCACCGATATAAACCTGCTCGTCAACGTCCATGTTCCATTTCAATTGCATGGCGTCGTATTTCTGCGTATCAATTGGACGTCCCACCTGTTGAGCAGAGGCTAACTCCGGTAGCGTCCAGCCAATTTCCATGCCCCACAGTGTTAAAGGTTGTGGCGTTTTCTCAATGTTTAGGCTGATCCCTGCAACCGCAGTCGAGTTCTTGCCGATCCAGTTTTTGCCGTTCGGGTTAACCCCGCCCATTGCTGCCAAGTCAGTGTTAGTGAAAGATGAAACCTCATCCGCGATAGATACATCGGTGCGGAGCGACATATCGCGGCTCCATTTAAACGAAACCAGCGGCAAATTAAGCGTCTGATCGATGCGCTCTAATTCTCCGGCAAGAAATACACCGGTAGAATCTTTTGTGGCTTTATCAATAGTAAACATAGCGTTCCTTAAATGTTATATGCGATTTCGATATGGCCTGATGCATCACCCGGCCCCATCACTTTGACTGCCGGTAATTCAGGTGTGTTTTCAGCGGTCTTATCAGGCATAATAAGAAACGATCCGAGTGGGCTGTCGTCCGTTGCGCCCTTCACGCGAACATAGACTTTACCGCCCTTCTTTGCGCTTTCTGCCCCTTTTACAGCGACCGCCATATAGCCACGTTTTAGGATATCGCCAGTCGTACCAGCCTTTACTCCGAGATGAGCCATGTCGGATTGGGCTTGAATGGGATAAGGGCGAACTAAAATACCCACTACGTCATCTACAGTGTCACCATCGCCTAGCGGTACGAATTTATCACCGCTGTACTTGCCAGCCAGTCCGTACTGACTAAACACTTTTTTGGGGTCCAGAATTGCGGGTTCAGTGGTCAAATCGCGCAAACGAGTGACCGTTCCGTTAAAGCCAAGCGGCATACGGGTTAAATAGGATGTTCCTGCCATGTGTGATTACCTTATTTGTTACGTTTCCAGAAATCGGCGTAGACTTTGTTCAGTTCTGCCGGGGTGCGAGCGATAGCCTGCACATGATCGCCAGTGCGTGTTGGAATGGGTTGGATATGGTTTTTCGCCTTATTAACAGCAACTGCTCCGTTGAAAACAGCATCAACCGTTGCTTTCGGCGCTTTAGAATAATCCGAGATGCCGAACGATTTCAGATAAGTACTATCACCGGTGCGCATTGCATGATTGAGCACCTGTCGCTTGAGTCCTTTATCACCTGTAGGTTTAAAGCCCGGACAAATGATTTCCGCGTCAGCAATGATATTGCGTCGATATGCAGCGTCGCCGGTTACTTTCGCGTCTTCATCTTCGTCATCAGGGTTGCTATCCGCCGTTTTCCCTTCTAATGCATCCAAGCGAGTTGATACCGAATCCATGAATTTTTGAACCCAAGGCGGCATATCGTTATCACCTGTTGGCTTATCTTTAGCATCGGGATCAGTGTCCGTAGTAGTTCGCTCCGCAGGCGGTAATGCGGTTGCCTGAGAAGGTACATTGATATTGATTGTTGCACCCGGAATAGAAGTCATCCCATCGGATGGAAGTTCTGGCGCTTCATCGATGAGTTTCGCTAATGTGTCGTCGTCTTTGGTTTTGACGGCCGTAGCCAATCTTTTAAGCCATGCCATAACAGGCTTCTCCTTTTTGAATTTAAAATTTGGGGCTGAATCCCCGATCGCACAGCGAGAACCCGCCCGGCCTTTCTCAACAATGGCGAGATGGTTTCCTGTGATTTGGTATTGTTTGCCCTTACCTGGGGCCAACTGTTTGTATTGAGTGTCGTAACCGCAACTGACATCTGTCATTCCAGCGTTTACTGCATCGATAGCCTCCTGGCGTTTAACCAGCACGTCAGCCACCAGCAGATCGGACTTATCGCCAGTGCCGCGTCGCACATTTTGAATATGACCATGCGCCAGTTCTGAGAAGTTGGAAGGATTAACGAAAACAATGTTTCCTTTATCATCTTCGGGATGATCCAGTGTGACCGCTACCCCTTCAAAACTTGCCATCGTTTCCGGTGAAAAAACTTCATCTTCGGTGCGATAAACCGTCACTAAGCCGCTAGCATCCGGCTGTAAATCTATTTCTTCGGGTAGATAAGTTTGAGTGCCGGTACGCGCTATCGGTACGTCTTTACACAGCAAAGAGCCATCGGCTTGTAGATAGCGTGTTTCACCAAGCTTCGTCGTAAAAAAATATTTCATGGGTTACTTTCTCGGTGGGGGTATATGAACTTCCGACCAACACTTACAATATGGCAGGCATCCCGCGTGGCCTGTCATCCCGTCCAAAGTGGGTGGTTTGTGCCAGTACACAAATTTATCTTTCATCTTCTTATGCGAAGGACGCGTACCGGCTCCCTCAATGCGCCACCAATAGCCCTCTGAACCCACTGACAATGCTCGTGCCTGAGTGAGTGCGCCGGTCGCTCTCCCTATCTCCGTGTGTGCTATCATTCGCACACGGCTTGATGCAACCTCGCCGGATTGCATAATCATCTGATAAAGCTCGCCCGGCCTCTCACCGTTGATAACTGCCTGTATCGCTCTATCCTGAATCTCTTTAACACGTTCGGCAGCTTCCAGAGGCAAGGATTTCATCAGTTGAATCTGACGATAAACAACGTCCTGGGCTACCTGACCGACAGGTGTATTCCCCACTACGTCGCGTAACCCTTCAGATATTTGCTGAGACACAGAACGCCACTGGTGCCATTCTTCACCCTCAACTTGAAGGAACATTTTGTGTGCAACGGAGGCAATCCAATCGTCAAGAACCTGCGAGTAGTCGATAAGATGACCAGAAACGGTATCAGCGCTAGCCTGAGAACCATCGTAATAACCGGTGACGATTTCGCCCACCTGATGAGCTATCGCCTGTAGGCTTTTCTCGTACTGCACTACTGAACGTCGGCGGAGGGCTGGTTTCAGATTCAGACTCCGTCCACTGTTTTTTTGCTTCCTCAATGTCTTCATCTGTGATTGAACCTCCAATGCCGATAATGTCAGACAAGTTGCGCAGGTCATTCATAGCAGCGTGGACAGGCATGATTCGCCGATCCACCAGCGTACTGACAGCCGTCGCGACATTGTTAGCCATTGTTGCTCTGTCCGTGTCCGACATCTCCCACAATTTATTAAATATAAAAGCGAAATCGTCAGGCAGGGGCGAACCAAATAACGAGCGATGAGAGATATCCAACAACCATCTCAACGGACGGCGGAGACGTCTTTCTTGCAGTGTGTTAACCCGGCTGTAGTAGTTCTCCAAGTCGCCGTCGCCCGTACTGAATCCAGATGGAGACTGCCCAAACAAACGGACTAATGGGATACCTGTAGCACCGGATACCTGCTCAGCAAAGCGCAAAATGACATCAGCGATACCGGCAAATGAATAGCTATGAGTCTGGAATGCGTCCAACGCGTCCATTAGCGTCATACCTTCAATTGTCTGAAACTCACGGATCATATCCATGTGCTTCATCAGCGCAGCATATGCTGGACTTCCTTCGCCCACCGCAAGAATTTTTCTTAACCCGTCAATGCTATACGTCCGCAAGTGCGCTTTGTGAATGAGCTGAGTCGTACCTACCGTTGCTGTGTCAAAAGCTTGGACACGCTCAAAAATGCGCTCTACAACCGACATCCCCCAGCCGTTTTCAGTCAAAGCTTGCTGGAATGGCAGCGTATCGCCTTCCATGCGAATAACGCGCGAGTGATGGATTTTCCAGGGGGGAATTCCCTGTTGATTGATCACTACGTTATAGAACTTGGGTTTTCCAAAGCAGGGGCCGTATTCCTTTACTAGGTCACTATCTGTCGGCTTGACCATCCAGCGGTCGAGGCACATCACGCCCTTAAACTGCCCCTCACTGATTGTTTCAGGATTGAGCGGTGTAGACATGTCCTGACCGTCGATCAACACCACAAGCAATGCCCCTCCGTACAAACGAGACCATTTCAGGGTATTATTTAACTCGTCCCAAATCCCGATATCTTCCCAGAGCGTTTCCAGTTTTCCTTTTGCATCGGGTTTCATCCGTGAACTAATCGTTATGCCTTTCCGCGTCATATCGTCAGCCATCGCATCCACACCAGCGCCAATTAAGAATGAGCTACGATAGCCAAACTCAATTTGTACTCTGTTGCGTGAGATGTAACCTGGAATGTAGGTACCGCCAGTTTGAATATTCGAGGTATACCCGCCCAGTTTTGCATTAAAGTTGTTGTACCCGTCAGCAGTCCTAACGGGCTTTTTTGTGCCGTTACGGCGATTTTTACGGGTCATTGCTCTCTCACTGAAAATTGTCGGATTTAGGGACTTTTTAACATAATGGATCTTAGGCGAACCGAGGGTTTGGGGTTCACTCAAATTCGCTACCCAAATGGATAAAACCCTCAATCTTTCTTGGCAAATCAGGCGCTTTTATTTGTTACTGAGTTGTTAATAAAAACACCAAAATCATTTCGGGGTGATTTTGGCATGAAACCGTTATTTTATGGTGTTATCGTCCTAAAGTTTCCCATATAACCAGGTCACCAGATTTCATATCAGAAATGGCGTCCATCATCGGATCGAGCTGGTCATCGTGGGTGTTAAAATCGGATGTAACGGCTTCCATCTCAGTTAGAAAATCGTTTATCCATTCAGCCTCGGCGGGGAGATAGATGTATCCAGATTCGATATATCCCTGAACATCCATCAACCGGGTGAACTTGTCCTTATCTCTCTGAATGGGTATGACAGGGCATAGAGCCTCTGTCTGGATTTCCTGAATCAGCCCAGTGCCAGAGGCTTTATCTTCTATTTTCATTGAAATCAAAGAACCACAATCTTTTCTGGCTTTACATTTCACCCAAAACGCCACCGCGCGACGTTTAAGTTCCTTGGACTCCCACTTTCCCCGGATCATGTCAATCAGGTATATTTTTCCGTCTTCACCGAGTCCCCATAATTCAAAAGCAGAATAGTCATTGGCTTCTTTGATTTTTTGAGCCGTATCTCCATAGACCGTGCTCCAACGAATAGGGGGAAGGACTTTGTACTCACCAAACCACTCTGACTTGATTAAGCCGCCGCCTTTTGCTGTGGGGCGTTGTTGATAGAGCGCATTCCAGACCAGCGAGCCACGTTGTTTACATTTATCAACAAAATCACGCGGCATGCGCTCAGGAAACAGAATTTCACCGGGCTTTCTTAAGTGGTATGTTTTGCCGTTCAGCTCGTGAATTTCTTCCTTCTCGGCTTCCATCGGAAAACTGACAACACGCCACTTTTCGCCGCCTTCCTCCGCTAGCTTAAGAAGTTGCCCTGCAAGGTCATTTTGATGCCAGCGTGTGAGGATAATTACAATGCCATTCAATTTCGGGTCAGCGCGAGTAAAGAACGTCGTGTCATACCAGTCCATCACCGCCTCTTGGTAAACCGGAGATGATGCTGTTTTATAATCTTTAGCCGGGTCATCAATAATGCCGATGTTCATCCCCTGACCTGTGATACCGCCATTCACCCCCGCCGCACGATAAGAACCACCGTGTAACTGGCCTTTTGCGTCCAGCACTTCCCATAGCTCAGCAGTACGAATTGCCCCACCAGCCAGTGTTCTGATGTTCGTTCCGTTAAGTCGCGTGTTCGGAAACACATCTTGATATTTTTCTGTATCAATAATGCGTTGCGTATCTCGTGACATGCGATTAGCTAAATCAGACGAGTATGAACAAGAGATAATGTGCCAGTTCGGGTGCTTGCCTAGCGCATAAGCCGGAAGCCGACGAGACGCTAATTCACTTTTTCCAGACCTTGGCGGGGCGAATATCATCAAGCGCGGCATCCTGCCATTTTCAACATCTTTCAGGAACTGATCTAACTCAAGACACAGCAGCTCATTAAACCATCCCGTTTCATACCGCGGATTTGTGTAGAGCGTGAAATCCATCAAAGATGATCGGGCTTGTTCTATTGCTCGACGCCGATATGCCTCAAGAGTCTGTAAGTTTCTCATCGAGTTGTGATGAGCGACGGCCATATCCGAACTCCTTCAATCTCTCATCCAGTTGCTCATCGGTTAAGTCGGCTATCTGTATCGGTCCACCACCAGCGCCAGTGACTTCTGTTTTCTTCGGCGCTTCCCAACCCTGTAGCTCACTCAATTGCTTTATTGCGGCTTTCGGATCATGCAGCTTTAACTTGATGCCGTCTTTGCCTGTAGTGAGTTCTGAAATGGCGCTCAATGCGGCGGGGTCTTGCAATGCTGAATCTTTGAATTGCCATGAAGCTTGGAATACCGGCTTACCGTCCTCGTCTTCCCCTATCTGACAGTTGCGAAACTCGGCTATATTGTAGATAGAGACACGGCCCATTGCTGATAGTCGCTCAAGAGCCTCTTGGCGGCTCATAACTGCATCTGAGATGGCTTCGGCGTTCATTGCGTCGAGAAAAGCTTTAACCTTATCAAAACTCATCATTCTACTTGCTTGGGTATGAGCCGATTCTCCTTTCGCCTTCCCCCCTGACAGCTTGTAAGCATCTGTTAAGTTCTTACCCTTAAGAATGTGAGTGACAAATTTTTGCTGTAATGGAGTTAAGGCATCGAAAAGAATCTTTTGCTCATCTGTGAGCGTGACTTTCTTTTGTGCCATCTCTTTCCCTTAAATAAAAAGGCCGCACTGGGCGACCGGGTTTGAATTTAATTTATCGGCTTAAGCGGCGGACTTGTTTCTGAAATAGCTAAATCAATATCAGACATGATTAACTCTTCATTTGTTGCAATCATGTAAGTTTTACCATCCCCAGCCGCCCAGTAATGTACTGGGATTTCGTCAACATCAACAAAAGGAAAAACATCATCACTTACAAGTACGTATCTTTCTGCTCTTGAAGTTAAAGTACGTCGCTTACCGTGGTGCTTTCCGCCGACGATTAGACACTCCGCACTCTTTTCGCTTGTATCTCCGAGATCCCATTTAGCTCCCTGCATTACTGTTTCATAAAACTCTTTTGCGCTTTTCTTTAATTCTTCTAAAAACACGATAAAGCGACATCTGTATACGTCAGTAAGAAGCATGTGATGATCTTTCCGCAAAGTTTCATTGCCGCATTCGTCAGTAACTGTATATGAAATTCTAACTGTGTTCGGCATCCCCTTACATTGCGTTACCTGAAAAGCTTTAGCCTCTTTAAGACTTTTCAGTTCAAGATGCTTCCACAGAACGTCTGTTTGTTCTGCATTTACTTTAGCCTGTTCGGCTTTCACTTTCATGAATTCAACTATTGCTTGCGCTTCTGTTAATGTGCCTGCTTCAATCGCATTTAACACATCACATGCAACGGAATCATAAAAAGAAATGCTTTTAATATATTCAATGGGTGTCATATTAACCTCGTCTCGTTAATCGTCATTGGTACTCGGCAGGCGGTGACAAAATCCGCTTTTCGGGAGCGACCCTAGCCGAGTTGTGCATTACATCATCAAACAGAAACAGTTAGAACCCCTTCCAGTTTGGAAATAGTTAGATTTAGAACTTTAGGCTAAAAAGTCAGTATCTGCTCGCTGGGCGCCCATAAAGAAATCACTACTATCGTGCACTCTGTCAGCAGAATGCTCTGAATGAGTTACTTTGACGGCTTGACCGAGCTGTATTTACTCGCCCACGCTTTAGCAATATGCAGACAGTCATCGTACATCTTGCCCTT